>CACILY010000059.1 GCA_902587615.1 uncultured Prochlorococcus sp. | reverse complement strand
AATTGGGTTTTGGTAAGCCCCCAGAAAGCTCTTTGTTGGACTTTACAACTCCAGGAAGATTAGAAGTCCATAGGAATAGTGAGTGGCTTAAGAATCTTGAGTTGGCTCAGATTATTGAGCTTCTTAGTAATGTCACCGTTGGTCAGATGCTAGCCAAAGAGGAATTTGCTAATAGGTATGGTTCAGGAATATCTATTAGTCTCCATGAATTTCTTTATCCATTGCTTCAGGGATATGATTCTGTAGCTGTTAATGCAGATATTGAGTTAGGTGGGAATGATCAAAAATTCAATGTTGCAATGGGTCGAGATATACAACGTCAATTTGGACGTCGTCCTCAATTTGGTCTCTTATTACCTATTCTGAAAGGCTTAGATGGTGTTCAAAAAATGAGTAAAAGTCTTGGCAATACTGTAGGTCTTAATGAAGATGCACTTTCTATGTATTCTAAATTAGAAAAGGTACCTGATGAGTTAGTCATTAATTACCTTACGTTGCTAACAGATTTAGATTTTTCAGAACTCCCTTCAAATCCTCGTAAACTTCAACAATTGATGGCTTTAAATATTACTGCAACTTTTTGCGGCTTAGATGCTGCGAAGGAAGCTCAGCAAGGTGCTGCAAAGCTCGTTGCTGGCGTTAACGACACGCTGATAGATGTTCCTGAAATATCTTTGTCTAAAATAAACTTTCCTATTAAAGTATTTCATTTGTTAAAAGTGCTTGAACTATGCTCTAGTAGCAGTGAAGCTAGAAGACAAATACAAGGAGGAGCAGTTAGAATTGATGGCAAGAAAATTACTGACCCTTACATTGAATTTACGGATAGCAGTATGCTTTTAGGAAAAGTTATTCAACAAGGGAAAAAGAATTTTAGACGTCTTTCTGATTGACATAATTATAGATATGACTTTAGTCCCTAACCCTGCTGAGAAAATCATAGTAGCTCTAGATGGGATGAATGAAACTGAGGTAATTGAATTAGTTCAACAGATTCCTAAGTTATCTTGGATTAAAATAGGACTCGAGCTATTTGTTAGTGGAGGCCCCCATCTTGTCAATAATCTACGCAATATGGGGAAGCAAGTATTCCTTGACCTTAAATTTCACGACATCCCTACAACTATGTCAAAAGCCTGTAGGCAAGCTGCAATGACAGGAGCACGACTAATCACAGTTCATGCCTGCTCTGGCAGTAAGGCTTTATTTGAAGCCAATCAAGCGGCATTGGAAGGGGCTGCCGAAGTAGGCTTCCCTCCTCCAACCCTTTTGGCTGTAACCGTTTTGACAAGTTGGAGTAATGATGACTTTTCTAATGAATTGTTAATAGCACAATCAATTAACGAAAGAGTACGGTTGCTGACAGATTTGGCTGTTGCTTCAGGCTTGGGTGGATGTGTTTGTTCTCCCTTGGAAGCAAAAGAATTAAGAAGCCTTAATCCTTCCCCTTTTGAAATCATAACGCCTGGTATTCGTCTTAAGGGTGGAGAAAGACAGGATCAATCTAGGGTAATGACCCCTTTAGAGGCTGTTGAAGCCGGTGCCTCAAAATTAGTTGTAGGTAGATCTATTACTCAGTCTGAAAATCCCTCTGAAGCATTTAACTCTTTTTGTAGAGAGTTGACTATTGCTTAATGGGATTGTCCAATCCTTGGCTCTGTACCAGCTAGTAAACGTTTGAAATTACTTCTATGTCTCCATAATACTAGTGACATGGCAATAACGGCAACCAATAAGTAGATAAAGGAAATTTCATTGCCATGAAAACTAAAAAACATGAGTAATGGGAGAGATATAGAAGCAACTATGCTTGATAGTGAGACGATTTTACTAATGCTTAGTATGGTGAGAAATATACCTAGTGCAGACAGACCTACTGGCCAGGATAAGCCTAGAAATAACCCTAGGCCTGTTGCGACAGCTTTCCCTCCTTTGCCTTTCAACCAAATTGGCCAAATATGTCCTGCTAATGCTGCAATTCCTGCGGCTACTTGCCATCCTTCTTGTAAAAGGAGCCCCTTGG
>CACILY010000058.1 GCA_902587615.1 uncultured Prochlorococcus sp. | reverse complement strand
TTTGACTTTTGACGATCAACGAAATCAGAGAACTTCTTTTTAGCTTCTTCGGGAACACTATCAGGACAAAACTTAATTGCGCCCTCTAAGATCTGAACTTCAGCACTTAAATATAACTGTTTAGCAGTAAGTTTTTTACCAGGCATCTCCTCAACTTCGCCACCATGTTTTTGTAAAATAACATCAGCGAAAGTTGCGGCCGATATTCCTAATGCTTTAGGAAACTCAATCTCTGCCAATCTAGCTCTGCATAGGATGTTTACTCCTATTTGCCTATAGAGAAAGGTGTCTGCCTTAGTCGCAATATTATTACTTGAGAATGGATCAGTCGATCCTTTTTTAGTATCCTCTTCTGAATAAGCAGTTGGAGCAAAACTAAAAAAAAACAATAGGTGCAATCAATAAAGCAATGCTATTGGACTTTAAAATTGTTTTAAGGAAGAGTCTCAAAGGTTCCATTAAGAGTTTATTCGAGAAAACAGTTCTAGTACTATTTGAACACAAGCAATGATTGCATGGTTTTGGCGAGGTCGTAATAAAAGATGTCGATCTACTTATTAGATGAACAGTAAATCGATTCAGATTCCCTTAAGGTGGCCTAAGCGAAACAAGTAAAAAACCATTTTGAAAGGAGGAAAAATAAAAAAAAAGAAATCTCTGAAGCTTCTTCTTGTAGCTGGAAGACACCACCTTTCAAGAGGCGATCTAAGTTCTCTTATCAAATACTTAGAGAATCAAGAATCAGATTTCGAAATTTCACTCCAATTGATAGACCCAAGTGAAAATCCAGAAATTCTTGAATTTCATAGATTGATTGCAATCCCAGCCCTAATAAAGCTTTTTCCTTCTCCAAAACAAATCTTTGCAGGAAGTGGCATCTTCGAACAATTAAAGACCTGGCTTCCCAGGTGGCAAGAGGAGGGATTTGTAAGAGGGACTGAAATTAACTCAAAATCATACGAATTAGAAAATAATCGGACCCAGAAAGAACTACTCCTTGAAGATGAACTTTTATTCCTACGACAAGAGAATGAAACTCTCAGCAATCAAATTCAATCTCAAGAAAGGCTTCTTAGAATGGTGGCCCATGAATTAAGAACACCAATCTCAGTAGCAGGGCTAGCTATACAGAGCCAAAAATTAGGCCAAATATCAATTCAAAAATTCCAAGAAGTGATAAAAAGAAGGTTAGAAGAAATTGAATTACTCTCTAAAGATTTATTAGAAGTAGGGAGCACAAAGTGGGAAGCATTATTTAATCCTCAACGCACAGACTTAGCAAATATTGCCGCAGAAGTAATTTTAGAACTTGAAAAGCTCTGGCTAAGCAGAAAGATTGGTATAAATACAGATATACCATCAGATCTTCCAAGTATATTTGCGGATCAACGAAGAATAAGACAGGTCATTTTAAACTTGATTGAGAATGCCCTTAAATACTCAGCAGTGGAGGGTGAAATATCAATAACAATGCTCCATAGAACAAGCCAGTGGGTTGAAGTAAGTATTTGTGATAAAGGACCAGGAATTCCTATTGAAGAACAAAAAAGAATTTTTCTTGATCGTGTTCGATTACCTCAGACTTCTGAGGCTACCGCAGGTTTCGGTATAGGTTTATCAGTCTGCAGAAGGATAGTGGAAGAATATGGGTAGTTTCTGAACCGGGTAAAGGGGCTTGCTTCTTTTTTACTCTTCCTGTCTGGCAAGGTCAAAACAAGACAGAGGGAACCTTGACGAGTGGTGAGTCTGGACCGTAGTTTTCAATGTGATGATTGTGACAAACGTCGCTATTACCATCTGGCCCCATCGTCTAGAGGCCTAGGACACCTCCCTTTCACGGAGGCGACAGGGGTTCGAATCCCCTTGGGGCTATAAAGTTTAAGTTTTACATTAGAGATTAAGAATCAAGCTAAAGCTTGCTAGCCGCCGCTTCTACTGCCAAGAGATTGGCCGTAAGGTCCTTACGTAGTCTTTGCTCAATAAGTGAGACTGGCATGCCAACACAACCTTGAACAGTCAATTCATAAAGCAAAAGAGTATTTTTTTCGTCATCCATTCTTCGAACATTCCAAGCGCCTTCAAACCGGCGAAAGTCTCCTTTTACTAAATGAA
>CACILY010000057.1 GCA_902587615.1 uncultured Prochlorococcus sp. | reverse complement strand
TCGTCCGTCTAATTCAGGAGTAACAATCTGTAAGGAAAGGTCAATGGGACTCAGTCCCAAAGATGAGGATTCCCATTCATCCTGTGAGCTTGAGCTACAAAGGAATTGAAATACAGGAATATTTAATTTATCCCAAATTAATTTCTTGAAAGATTGAGAATTAGCTGATGTAGAGGAAAATGACGTTGTAGTAATAATAGCTTCTATATCTTCTGAAATACATATTTTGATTAAGCTTTCTTGAATTGATTGATCTCGTAAATTATTTAGGAATATTGGCCTAGGATGCATTTTGTGTTCTTTAATCTTCTTCACTATCATTGAAGGGTATTCAATATCATTCGAATTTAAAAGTGACTTGTAAAATACCACTAATACCTTTTCACCTATACCAACTTCCCAATTCCAATTTATGATCTGCTCATTAGTCTGATAACTCTTATTAGGAATATCTACATTTCTATTATTAAGTAATTGGTCAATGATTTCTAAGAATTTGTCGAAATTTCTCCTCCCTCCATTCCGAAGTAAATGACTTATCGCCTTAGTAATATGAATAGGTACTGATCCGATCTCTGATAGCTCGATCTCATTTTCTTCAGTGCCAGATACAACAATAAGTTTTCTTTTTGAATTATATAATCCCCAAGTTATAAACTGTTCTAATCCATAGGACCAATGGCTTCTACCTCCTAGTAATCTAATAACTATTATCTTTGAATTGATCGCTGTTGTAGATATATAGTGATCTATTTGAGCAGGGTGACATAAGTTATTTAGCGATAAAGCTCTGATCAAATCTTTCCATTTCTGATTTCTGGGATCCTTAATCGTTTCAGAAAGCGTTAATATGTCTGTAGATGCACTCGTAAGAAAGAGAACAGGTGCTGATGGCTGCTCTATAAGCTCAAATTCATCTGGATTACCTTGTCCAGGTATTGATGCTATCCGGTGCATTTATCTCTGTCTTTATTGAGGTTATATATCAATATGACACCTGTGAGATATTCTTAATTATAAGATCAAACTGCAGATGCATAAATTCCTAAAATACGCCTGGTTTAAGGGTAGATGCATACCATTCGAGCAGGCCTCTGTTTCTATTGCAACCCATGCCTTGCACTATGGAACAGGCGCATTTGGCGGTATGAGGGCCATCCCGGACCCTGGTAACAACAAGAGTTTTTTATTGTTTAGAGTGGATCAACATATAAAACGGCTTTGCCAAAGCGCAAAATTATTATTAACAGACTTAAGTGAAAGTGAAGTTTATAATAGCCTTGTAAAGATGATCAAAATAAATAAACCTACGAGTCCAATTTATATTAGACCATTCGTTTATACAAGTGACCTTGGAATAGCTCCAAGACTACACAACATAGAGACTGATTACTTTATTTATGCTATCGAGCTTGGGGATTATCTATCACCTGAAGGAGTCACCTGCAGAATTAGTAGTTGGACAAGACAAGAAGATAATTCTTTACCCCTTCGCGGAAAAATTAGTGGGGCTTATATTACTAGCTCACTAGCCAAGACAGAAGCAGCTCTTTCTGGTTTTGATGAGGCATTACTCTTAAATAAGAGAGGAAAGGTAAGTGAAGCTAGTGGTATGAATCTTTTTATAGTTAGAAATGGAGAACTAATAACACCTGGAGTTGATGAGGATATATTGGAGGGAATAACAAGAGCAAGTGTAATAGAGCTTGCTCGTCAATCTGGAATAAAAGTTATAGAACGATCTGTTGACAAGACCGAATTATTTATATCAGATGAGGTTTTTCTTACTGGTACTGCAGCCAAAATTACTCCCATTAAACAAATAGAGTCCACAAAATTAAATGTTAATAGACCTATAATGGATCAACTTAGAAAGAAGTTAACATCTATTACTGAAGGACGAGAACCATTATTTGAAAAATGGATAACTAGAGTTGATATAACAGACTAAAAAGAAAAACATATTCAACTAATCATGACACAATTCAGATCATTAATAAATTCAGATAAACGGCGAATAATAGTTTTTGATGGAGCAACTGGTACTTCTTTTCAAAATCAAAATTTAGATTCTAGTGATTTTGGAGGAATAGATCTTGAAGGATGCAATGAAAATTTAGTACTATCCCATCCAAAAGCAGTGGAGTCAGTACATAAAGAGTTCTTAGAAGTTGGCTGTGATGTAATCGAAACTAATACCTTTGGTGCTAGTTCAGTAGTTTTAGCTGAGTATGGACTAGAGGATTTAACATCAGAGATTAATATTAAAGCCGCACAATTAGCAAAAAAGATTGCAAAAGATTATTCCACATCAGAGAAACCTAGATTTGTTGCTGGCTCAATCGGCCCAACTACAAAATTACCTACTTTAGGGCATATAACTTTTGATGAATTAAGACACTGTTATCAAGAACAAGCA
>CACILY010000056.1 GCA_902587615.1 uncultured Prochlorococcus sp. | reverse complement strand
TTGGGAAGCTTATTACACCTTTATGGTTTCCGATAACATTACAGTTACACCAACTATTTTCTCTAATAGCAGTCCGAATACAGGCGTGACTGATGACAACAACGGTATAGTTGTTGTTACATCATTCAGTTTCTAATCTGAATTATTTAAAAAAACTTGAATAAAAGAAGCGCCCTTATGGGCGCTTCTTTTATTCTTTAACTCTTAATATTTTGATTGCTCATAAAGGGTAAAATGATAATGACAATTATTCCATACAAATATCGATATCTCCAATAAAAATGATATAGAACCTGAAAGGAAATTACAGTTACCTTCTTAAAACAGAAGTTATTGATTACTCTGTAAATCAGCTACACTAGGTAGACATACGAAGAGATAAACTCCTTCATAGAAACAGACTTATATTTTAAACCTTCATGATTTAATTCATTTGCAAATTTCACCAAACTTTGGATCATCAAAACACTTACTATCTTTTGAACCAGACTTTTCATCATCTTCATGAACATGAGCTCCAGCCTCTACTCCTATGGAGTTATATAAATGAGCAGAGACAGAATTAATTGGTAATAAGAATAGACCTAACAAAATAACAAATCCTGACATTCTCATTAGTTGATGGACAATTGATTACAAATAAACACTAATCAATAACTAAGAAACTTGCAAACCTATGCTGAACAATAATTAATTAGAATTACAAAAATTGCTTTAGTTCTTTCTAGAATTTCTACATACGATTTCTCTCTTCATTTAATCATCCTTATTTATTTTATGCCTCTACTACCTCAGCGATTCAATCGACTTAAATCCGTTTTGAATAAACGCCAAAGTAATCTGACTGTTCTACTCGAGAATGTAGAAAAACCACATAACTTGTCCGCAATATTACGTACTTGTGATGCAGTTGGAGTACTTGAAGCACATACGATTTGCAAAGAAGGCAAAACACCCACATTCAATAGCACTGCTCAAGGTAGTCAAAAGTGGGTAAAACTAAATGAATATCCTGAAATTAATAATGCAATAACAGCGCTGAAAAAAAAAGGGTTCAGATTATATGGAACATCACTAGATATAAATGCAACTGATTATCGTGAATGCGATTTTACTGGGCCTACAGCATTTGTGCTCGGAGCAGAAAAGTGGGGGTTAAGTGAAGAAGGTAAGAATCTAATTGACCAATCAATTTATATTCCTATGAGAGGAATGGTTCAATCTCTTAATGTATCTGTTGCTGCCGCGATATTACTTTTTGAAGCACTAAGGCAAAAAGAATTAACAGGAGGTAATCCTAAGAATGGAGAAGGAATAGTTAAAGAGATTTATGACGAACGTATATTTGAATGGGCTTATCCCGAGGTCGCCGAATGGTGCAAACAGAAAGGAAGAAAATACCCCTCAATCAACTCAACAGGAGAAATACTTGAAGAGCTTCCAAGAGATATCAAGATGAGATACTAATTATTTATATGGATAGTCATTAGATTTATTAAGAACATATCCACCAATTACTTTATAGATGTTTTTGTATTAGTAATCAGCTCTATCCCTTCACCTATAAAGGAAAACCCCAGAACTAATCCAAACATAGCAACACCAGGATAAATAGCAGTCCACCAAATACCTGTAGGCAAGGCTGTTAAAGCCATATTTAAATCACTACCCCATTCAGGTACTGATTCAGGCAATCCTAATCCAAGAAATCCAAGTCCTCCAAGAACCAAAACGGCATCAGCAGCATTTAGAGTCAAAAGAACAGGTACAGAGTTAAGTACGTTTTTAAAAAGATGTTTCCGAATTATCCATAAAAAGGGAGCACCCATTGACTTGGCTGCCTCTATGTATAATTCTGACTTAACTTGGGTCGTTTGATTTCTAACAACTCTGAAATATTGAGGTACATAGACAACACAAAGCGCAACAGCAGCATTAAGAATCCCCCTACCTAATAAAAAAGCCATTACCACTGAAAGCAAAAGGACTGGGACGGTATAAAGTGTTTCCATTAAAAGGACTAAGGCTCTGTCAAAATATCCACCAAGATATCCACTCAACATTCCAAGAGGGACACCAAGTAACACAGCAAGACTTACGGCCAGAGAGACAACCTGAAGAGCAACTCCACTGCCTTCCATAGTTCGAACGCAGACATCTCTTCCTAATCGATCAGTTCCACACCAATGTGCAAAAGAAGGTGGTGAATAAATGGGACTATCTAGGCCCATTTCTGGGTCTGGAAGCAATCCTGTACTTAGAAGGATTGGAGTAATAACTGCTACAGATAGATAGATGAATATTAAAAAGCAACCAAATCGAGCCATCCTCATAGAAAGACTCTTATTCAACAAGAAATCTTTAGAGATCAAAAGATAAAGTCAATCAAAGTAAAATATAATCAGAATGATTGTAATAATCAATCATCACTTCCTATAATGAAAAAATAATGTAATTTTTTGTCCAATGAAATTCAAAAACAAAGGTCTAACAGTAGGAGAGTTAACAATTGGGGTCAGCGTGATATTAATAATATTTTTTGGCTTTTCAAGTCTCAATAAAAATAATAATTCAAACAGAAGTTTGAATCCAATTTCGTCGACAACATCATTTTCAATCTAACTAACACGTAGAAGTTCATATTAAATAAACTATTAGAAGTTCAATTACTTTTAATTAAGCTTTAATACTGCCATAAATGCC
>CACILY010000055.1 GCA_902587615.1 uncultured Prochlorococcus sp. | reverse complement strand
GCACCGTCAGCCATAGTTGCGATTAGTGTTTGTTGTTTGATTTGCGCAGCTCTTAATTCTTCAATATTTGAATTGTCATAATCTTCTAGTTGGGATGCCATGGTATTAAAACCATTTAGTAATTCCCCAAGCTCACCACTCATAGGGATCAATACTCTTGATTTGAAATTTCCTTTAGCTATTTCTCTTACTCCACTGACTAACTCTCTTACAGGTCTTGTGATTGTAAGAGCGTTAAAAACTGCTCCAATAATTACAAGAACCCAAATAGATATAAATACAGCTATCGTAATCTCTCTGGTTAGAGCCGCGCTAGCCATGGCTTTTTTGTTCGGTGTTACCCCTAATGCGAGGGTTCCTAAATATTTACCTTTCCATATCATTGGTACAAAAACATCTGTTACTTGTCCTTGAGGAGTGGTGTGTTGTCTGACTAAAGGAAACTGTGGTTTTGTTTTTAGCTCAGATGGTAGTTCGAGTTTTCTGTTTAATAAGAGTTCGCTATCAACCTGTGGAGGCATTGCGCTCACAGGTATCCCTAAATTAATAATCCCTTCGGGATCAGTGAAAAATATGTAGCGTAAGTTTCTACTTGAGCGCCAAAATTTTTCTGCCACATTAAACAACTCTCTATCTTGTTCCTTGGCTACAAGTTCTGTCACATTCCCAGATAGAAGTAAGCCTAAATCTCTTGCATATCGCGTATCATTCATTCCTGCATCTTTTTGAATACTACTTAATGCGAAGAAGGTAATCATAGTCATGATGAAACTCACTCCTAAGGTTGCTATCGCAAGGAGCTTGGAACGAAGACTAAAGCCGGCCCACCATCTAAGTACTTTATTCCAAAGATTAATCCTATCCTGATTTGAATTCTCATCAGAATACTGATTTGTAATTGAGATGGATTCTTTCTCTACAGACATTATTTATTTTCCTTTATCTGCGTAGACTGTTTTCTGACTTGATAGCCAATATCTTTTCTATAAAACATGCCTTTGAAATCGATTTCCTTCATTCCTTCATAGGCAATAGAAAAAGCATTGTCAAAATCTTCTGCTTGAGCGACTACAGAAAGCACTCTTCCGCCAGATGTTATTAAGTTACCCTGTAAATCAATTTTTGTACCCGCATGAAATATTTGCATTACCTCGGTTTCTTTTCTTTTGATTCTTAAATGATCACCCTTACGTGGATTCTCTGGATAACCGGATGTTGCTGCAACAACACATGCACTGCATCCTGTTTGGAGAGATAGTTTAGGGGCTTCTCCTAATCTCCCCAGGGCACATGCATATATTATTTCTGCAATTTCGGGCCCTAATAGTGGCATAAGAGCTTGACATTCTGGATCTCCAAATCGGCAATTAAATTCAATTACGTATGGACCAGATGATGTGAGCATTAACCCTGCGTAAATAACACCTCTATAGTTGATGCCACGTGTCTTTAGGGCTTTTAAAGTTGGCCGGAGTATTGTGTCGTTAACTTCTTTCAATTGATTGGCTGTAATAACTGGAGTAGGCGCATATGCTCCCATACCTCCAGTATTAGGACCTTTGTCACCATCTTTGAGACGTTTATGATCTTGAGCAGGAGGCAAAATAATTATTTCCTCACCGTCGCAAAGAGCAAAAATGGAAACCTCTGGTCCTTCAAGAATTTCTTCTAAGATGACAGTATCTCTAGAGTTTCCAAAATGTCCTTCAAAGACTTTTTGAATAGCATCTTTTGTTGTTTCTAGTGAATCAGGGACTGTGACACCTTTTCCTGCTGCCAGACCGTTGGCTTTTACTACTAAAGGTTTCTTAACTTTCTTTAGGACAGCCAGTGCTTCTTGAATGTTGGTTACGCTCCAGTAATTGGCGGTAGGTACACCAGCTGTTCTCATAAGTTCTTTTGCCCATTCTTTACTGGATTCTAATTGTGCTCCAGTTGCTCCAGGGCCAAAAACAGTTAAGCCACCTTTTCTTAATTTATCTGCCAAACCTGATGCGAGAGGTGCCTCAGGCCCTATTACTACAAGATCAATTGCATTTGACAAACAGCTTTTGAGTATCTTTTCGACATTAGTTTCTATGATGTCTATAACCTCACATCCATTTATCTCTTTAGTCCCTCCATTCCCAGGAATAACAAATACTTCTTCTACAGTTTTTGCTTTTTTAAAAGCCCAAGCAAGTGCATTCTCCCTACCACCATTGCCAATTATGCAAATTTTTTTAAGAGCAGGGAGAGATTTTTTAATATTGTTTGTGGACTTCATTAGTTAAGAGAGATCATTGAGGTCGGTAGAGAAGATTATTTCAACCTTTAGTTTAATTTATTCCTTTTTCTTTTTCTTGACTTGTCGTTTAACCTTTAGCCTAAGTACTTTCTGATTGCCTTTTAAAAGGTCCATATGAATATAAATCAAGGACAACTTTTATATGAAGGAAAAGCAAAAAGGATTTTCGCAACAGATCATGCCGACAAAGTCATTGTTGATTTTAAGGATGATGCGACAGCTTTCAATGCTTTAAAGCATTCAGAACTAAAAGGTAAAGGTCGCTTGAACTGCCAAATTTCAGCATGCCTTTTTGAACTTTTGGAAGATCAGGGTGTCCCAACCCATTATTTAGGTACGACAGAGGACACTTTGATGATTGCCCAGCGAGCAGAGATTATTCCTCTTGAAGTCGTTCTTCGAAATGTGGCTACAGGTTCATTATGTAAGCAGACTCCAATTCTTCAGGGGACTAAACTTAGTCCTGCTTTACTTGATTTTTATTATAAAGATGACAATTTAGGAGATCCTCTTTTAACAGAAGAAAGAATTAAATTATTAAAACTTCTGACTGTTGAACAGCAGGAAAAATTGACCAAACTCGTT
>CACILY010000054.1 GCA_902587615.1 uncultured Prochlorococcus sp. | reverse complement strand
CCTTCAGTTTGGATCCAATTAGCACCAGCTTCTACCAAATCCAACGCCAACTGTGATTGTTGGTCCAGAGGTAAAATATGAGGAATAGTTACCGATAAGGTTATATCCGGTAAAAGTTTTCTTGCTTCATGGGTTAGGGCTAAAACTTCAGCAGCATCAAAGAATCGACCTTGTGGATAAAAAGAATCAAAATTACCAATCTCTATGACTGATGCTCCAGCATCGACAGCTTCAGGGAAAAGAGTAGGATCAACTGCACTAACGCAAACTGGTAACTGAGTATTTGCAATAACCAAACGAACTAAATCTGGATCACAAGCTATATCCAACAAATCGGCTTCACCTTTGTTGGCCGCTTTAGCAATACGCAGTACTGATTCCTTGTCAAAATTACTTAAACCAGCAATAACCTTAAGCAAACTCCTTTTGCTAAGAGCTTGATTAAGTGCAGTAGGCAAATGCTTAAAACTCGACATCAAAAGACAAATGAATATTCTGATTGTGACACTGTTCGAGAATAAAAACTAAAAAATTGATCCAAATCAGTTTTCCCAATACTAATGTCTGGATTCGACAAAATTAAAATGCCTTGGAGTCAATGGCATGAACGCCTTCATAAGGCACTTAGACGAAATACAAAATTATTGCCACATGGTGAGTCTCTTCTCCTTTCTGTGTCAGGAGGACAAGATTCAATGGTTCTGCTTCAATTAATGATCGACTTGCAAAGAATTTATAAATGGAAATTAAGTGTTTGGCATCACATGTGGCATGATCAATCTTCGAAAATCGCAGAGGAGTTAGAAAGATGGTGCAGCAAACAAGAAAATCTTACTTATCACTCTCATAAAGCAATAAAAAATCAAACCAAAACTGAAAAAGATGCCCGAGAATGGCGCTATAAAAATCTGACAAATGTAGCCATAAAGCTTTCTCTAGAAAATCAAACTTTCCCTTGCAAACATGTATTAACAGGCCATACAGCCAGTGATCGAACGGAAACATTAATAATGAATTTAGCTAGAGGCAGCGATTTATCTGGGCTCACAAGTCTTAAAGAGAAAAGGGAATTAACAGATGAAATTAAGTTAATCCGTCCTTTACTATGTTTTACGAGAGAAGAGACTGGTGCAATATGCCAGGAGATGAATTTACCTATATGGCATGACCCTTCTAATGACAATATTGATTTAACACGAAACAGAATTCGTCAACAAATCATTCCTATTCTAGAAAATATTCATAAAGGATGTAGTTTAAGAATCGCCTCTTTATCAGAAAGATTAAGTTCATATCAAGAAGATCAAAAAGCAATCGCTCTACTTGCAATAGACGCAATACGTATTCGAGAAGGTCTTTCACGTAAAAAATTAATCAGTCTTCCTCTAACCGCAAGGAGTACAATCTTATCTAAATGGTTACAAATAGATGGAAAATTAAATATATCTAGTAAGCAATTAGAAGAAATAAGCGAGAGAATTGATAGTAATCAACCAAGTGGATCTCACTCTCTACCTAAAGGATGGCAAGTTTCTTGGTCAAAGGAACTGGTGAGTCTCTCAAGAAAAAGCAATGGTCTATGAAGGAACTGCAGAACGACGTCGACGAGTTCTCCCAGAAGGCATATCTGATTCTTCATCCTTCTTGTCAGCATTATTTGGTGTATCAATTGATTTAATACTCTGAGAATTATCTTTAGGAGAATTTGTACTGTTCACAGACTGTTGATTATTGCGATTATTTATATGGTCAGCAGAAGACTTGCTCTGATTATTAGCATTATTTTGCCTAACTACATTTTGCTCCTGCACTCTAGGCTTATAAGCGCGTGTGCCAGCTGGTGCTGGCTGAACCAAGCAAAGTATTAATGGTTCAACTTGCATTTCTCTTCTCATTCTTCGCGCCAAACCAGATTCAATTTCCCTTTGCAATCCAATCCAATCGACCTCTATTGATTTGCTACTAGTTTGAATTGTGAGTTGTTTCCATTTATTTTCAAGCACCCAAGAGATTTCTCTCTCTGTCCAAAGAGACATGGTTTTCGCATCCAAATTAGTAATAACTCCGCGAAGATTTACTCTTGGAGGTGCAACCATTGCTCCATCAGTACTAACTGCAGCAAGAACAGTTACCAAACCATCTTCTGCGAGTTTTTGCCGTTCATTTAATACACGGGCATCAACAATACCTGTCCTAGAGCCGTCTAACAATTCAACACCGGCCTTCACAGGCTGACCTTGGACCATTGAATCAGGTCTTAGTTCTGCGGTATCTCCATTGTCCAGAATAAGAATATTATTTGCTGGAACTCCCATCGAAACAGCAGTTTTCCCATGGAGCACTTGCATTCTGTACTCACCATGAACAGGAACAAAAAACTTAGGTCGAGTTAAGGCAAGCATCATTTTCTGATCTTCTCGACATCCATGACCAGAAACATGGATACCATGTTCTTTGCCATAAATAACTTTTGCCCCAAGACGAATCAAGCGATCAACGGTATGACATACAGAAATCGTATTACCTGGTATTGGACTGGCTGAGAAAATAACCGTGTCAGTGGTCTTCAGCTGAACATGTTGATGTTCTCCACGAGAAATTCGACTTAATGCCGCCATAGCCTCTCCCTGACTTCCTGTCATCAACAACAAAGTTTCACGATCCGGTAAATCTCTTATATGTCTAATTGGGAAAAAGAGATCATCAGGACAGCGCAAATAACCAAGCTCTCTACATTTACCAACAACATTCAACATAGAACGACCTAATAATCCAACTTTCCTGCCATTCTTCATAGCCAGTTCAATAATCATTGAAACTCTATGGGTCGAGCTTGCAAAAGTTGTCAACATTACTCGGCCTTCTGCCTCAGCAATATGCCGATCTAAATTAGGGAAAACTGAATACTCTGAGGGAACAAAACCTGCTACTTCTGAATTTGTGGAATCAGAAAAGAGGCAAAGCACACCCTTCTCGCCATAATGGGCCATCCTCTCAATGTCACTA
>CACILY010000053.1 GCA_902587615.1 uncultured Prochlorococcus sp. | reverse complement strand
CTTCCAGTAACTAATAATTGTAATATCATTTTGGTAGATTTATCTACTTTATAAGCAAGCATCTTAAGTAATCCGTAATCGGAGCGATTAGTTGATATAATGCATATTCTCTTTCTGTTATTTTTTGAATTACTCATCAATCAAATCATCAGATAAATAATTTTTTAATGCTTTTCTTCCTAAATAATAATCTATATTCATAGGAGATATGCCATTTCCAGGTCTCTTTGCTCCTAAGTTTTCAAGAGTAAAGAGTTCACCTTTATTTATAGATTTTAAAGCTGTTAAAGATTTCCTAACAAAGTTGATATTCTCTTTCTCAGGAAAGGAGACTTCTTTGATTCCTGTTCCCATCGAAATCTCTATATTCCTAATGGAAAGAACCATTGAGTGGAAACCTTCTGGATCTAAACTTGCTTTATGATCTGGTCCGTCCATATTTACATCTAAAGTAAGGTGTTTCTCAATAATTCTTGCACCCAAAGCAACAGCTGCTATCGCAATATCCTTTCCTAAAGTGTGATCTGAATAACCAACGTCAAGTTTAAATGCATCCCTAAGGGTCTTGATGGTCTTTAAATTTAAATTTTCATATAAGGCAGGATATTGAGAAGTGCAATGCAATAGTATTATTTTATTTCTATTTATTCCGTGAATTACCAATTGTTTTAATGCTAATTCTATATCTGACAAGTTGGACATTCCAGTCGACATGATTATTGGTGTCTTATATTTAGAGACTTCACGAAGATAGGGTAAATTAGTAATTTCCCCAGAAGGTATTTTATAATAGTCCATATTAAATTGTTGAAGAAATTTAAGATCTTTTATATCAAATGCACTAGAGAGAAATTTAATATTAACTAATTGACAATATTCATAAAGTTCAATGAATTCATTATCAGAAAGTTCTAACTTCTTCAACATATCAAATTGACTTTCAGATTTTTTTGCATTTAAAATTTGATATTTCGCTTTGGAGGCTTTTTTTGTTACCAAATCATCAGCCTTAAAGGTCTGAAACTTTATATAATCAGCACCTGCATTTAAAGCCTGATCAACTAACTGTTTTGCTAAATTGATATCACCATTATGGTTAACACCTGCTTCTGCAATAATAATAGTTCGATTACTACTTTTATTCATTTCGTGATGGCCATTGCATAATTCTTTTACCTGCACTAATTACAGTATTAGCAGGGATTTTCAAACCTTCTCTTATCATCGCATTACTTCCTATAAAACTACCAGGTCCGATACTTACACCTCCATTAATTATAACACCAGTACTTATATGACATTGAGCACCAATAGTAACATCATGCTCAATTAATGCACGACTATTCAAAATACAATTGTTCCCTATAACCGCACCTGCATTGACTATAGCGCCATGAAATATTGTCACTCCTATCCCCAAAGAGGCATGCTTACTTACGATGGATGATTTGGCAGAAATTGTGGGTATAGTAAATTTAAGCTCTTCTAAGTATGTAGCCATATCCTTACGTCTTGAAGATAAGCCAATCTGTCCAATAGCAACAATTGCACAAAAGATTCTCTGTCGAATATCTTTTAAATCAGAATCACTTCCAATAACTGAATAATCAAAAATTTTAGAGCCTACTTCATTAGGGCATCCTATCAGACCTGCAATATGATAATCATCTGAACTTTCAATTACTTCTATCAAAGAACGAGCATGTCCACCACAACCAATTAATATGATTTCTTTTTTCAAAATAACTTATTAGACAAAATAAAAGATACATAATATTATAATACTCGCCAATGAAATTAGATGATTCATAATTTCAATCTTATACATTTTAAAAACTACCTATCCATTGATTTAATTTAGAAATTCCTTGAATAGTTGGAATTGTTGTTAGAGAAGATATATTACAATACCTTTTAAATAAAGATTGAGGTGAATAAAAGCATGAGCGATTCCGAAATATTTGATTAGATGGATGAATGGCCGAAGACAAAGGAAATGCAATTATAGGGATAGAAGGATATTGCTCAGCAACAGATAATGTAGATATTGAATCATCCAAAAGAATAATTTTCTTAGATGATTTGATCTGCTTAACCAAGGCCAAATAGTCTTCATGAAGACAATATGAAGGCTTTGATTTAGGCTTCCAATAGATCTTGTCAATACCTGGTGAGGCTAATATATCATCCCAAAAATCTTTTATATCAGAGAAAGTTATTCTACTGGAATACTTTAAAAAAATATCTTCATCAAAAACAGATAAGGAATGGAATGTAAAAGAAACTCTCTTGACTGGAACATCAAAAACAATAATTGATTTCTCCTTATTAGAGGAAGCGGGAAATTCCCTAATAAAATGACTAGACCTATAATTATATGCGAATGAATTGATCACACGGAAAGAGTGCTTGTCTTGAGATAGATAATGAGAATAGGTTTGAATATATCTCTTAGTCTCATTATCTAGGATTACCCAATTAGTTAATAAATAATCTTGAACCCTTAAACAATAAAGAGAGAAATGTCTTATTCGCTTTGAATTGTATAGAATATTTAAACTATACAATATGCAATTAACTTTATTATTTTCTTGAGGCGAAGATAATTCCCAAAAGGAGGATTCCAAAGAAGAGTTTGTTATCAAAATTTCATATGTTAGACCTATTGAACTCATTAGCTTAGATTTCATTATGTAGTCGGCACAACATAAAGGCAATAGTGATCTAGAAAGCATTATTGAGCCAAATATATCACCCAAAAATCCTCTTAAGGCTTTTATAAACGTATCAAAATTAAGTGCTTCGATGTATACAGGATGTTTTAAAGGATGAAAATCTATTTTGTAATTATCATGAGACGATAAGGATATGAGGCCTTCAGATGTATTAATTAAAATATGACTATATTCTTTATATAATTTCAGAATATCATAAACATAATTTTTAAATATATATCTATCTTTATCCCAGAAAATAGAGAAAATGCTCCCAACCTCTTCATCATAGAGAATTATAGTTTGGCCTTCTT
>CACILY010000052.1 GCA_902587615.1 uncultured Prochlorococcus sp. | reverse complement strand
TAGAAATTGATTCAGTGCAAAAACGTTTTGAGCAGATTGCAAGAAATAAAACTGGTACAAGTAAAGGCAACCCTTTCCCTTTGATTTTTGAGGGAGAATTAATAGTTCAGTGATAAAAAAACAAGCAATTTTAGATTTGGATAGACGAACTCGTTTGGGGATGGTCGAAGCAATTTGGGGAGAGAATAAATCAGTTGATCAAATTGTTGCGATACTTCAGACTTTTGAAGGTGAAGGTGAAATGACCCTTGTTACAAGGATTGGAGAAGAAAAAGCAGATAAAATAACACCTATCTTTGATTCTGCTGTTTTTCATCCTGATGCACGATGTTTAACCTTAGGAAAACCCTTAGATGAAAATCCTCAATTTGGAGAGGTGATTGTTATCGGAGGGGGGACCAGTGATCTTTTAATTGCCTCAGAAGCTGAGTTGGCTTTGCGTTGGCATGGAATTAAAACAGAATTACTTCTTGATGTAGGTGTAGCTGGATTACACAGACTCCTCTCTAGGTTGGAGATGCTTAGAGAAGCTAAGGTTTTAATCGCATGCGCAGGAATGGAAGGTGCTTTGCCAACTATTCTTGCTGGATTAACCTCTCAACCAGTTATAGGGGTTCCTGTTTCAGTTGGTTATGGAGTTAGCTGTGGTGGAAGAACAGCTCTTGAGGGAATGTTGGCAAGTTGTTCCCCAGGGTTAGTTGTAGTCAATATTGATAATGGATATGGAGCGGCTATGGCTGCTTTGAGAATTTTAAAATCGTAAAAAAATTTAGTCGTGAGAAGAATGAGGAATAAGTGTAGTTTCTACTTGTTGATTATTTAAATCTAGTAATTGCTCTATCCAAAGCCTCATTGATTTAGGTAAACGTCCTTGCTCGTAACGAAGTATGGCCTCCATTAGTACAGGTGTATTAACCCAGTTAATTACTCTTCTGGACATTGCAATTAATTCCTTTAGCAAAAGGTGGGCTATTTAAGGCCTATGCGCAAGAGGAGAGAGAATTGATTACTCTTGTTCGTCATATTTGGTACTCAGTCTAGAAAGTTCGTTTCCATGATTGTCTGACTCAACATCAAGTAAACGATTCACAAGTTCTGAGAGATCACGTTGGGCTAGCTCACCAGTGCTCTCCCACTTCATCGAGCGAGGCTCTGGCTGAGAAGAAGCAGACACTTGAATAAAAAATATAAGGTGTTGATACGCTAACTGTGTTTTTGTATTTATTTGGCAGTTATTGCGAAAAATAGTGGAAAAAAATATAAAGAATTCTGTTTTAATTGTTTTTATCGATACTACTTTTATAAATATTTAAGATTTGGATAGTTTGTTAAGAGTTCTTCTGAGCTGAGGGCTTCGTTCTCTCCTTCTGGTTGCCAGATTACTTCCAAGGCGATTAATTCTTTAGACGGGATTGATCCTATAAGGCTGAGATTCTTTTGCAAAAGCTCGTTGGTTATTGTTGTACTTAGTTGAAGCTCGCTTGTTGAAGCAATCAGAACTGTTACTGCAATAAATTCTTTTATTTTCTTTGGTTCGTTTGATTCGATCATTGGATCGAATGCTTCTAATGTGGTTCCTGAAATATTTGAAATGACTTCAGATTTCAACTTACTTCTTTCGCTAATTGATAGACGATTGAATGTTGTCTCTGCAGCATGAAATGGAACTTTCCCAGTTTCTAGATTTGCGTAAACCCAGTGATTCGGTTGACGCAAAAGAGCAAGAGAAGTTTCTTGAAGAACTTTTTGTAATCCAATAGAGGTTTTTGTCTCTGAAGATATCGCTAGATTTCTGAGATCTTTTTGTAGCTCTTTAGCGCTCGCTAGGAATCCAATCTGTAGTTGAATCATCCTCACTGTTACCGGCGAACTCGTTGTTCTCTCCAATGATCTATCGCTAATGGAAGGGGATATCCCCCTTTTAAGTGCATTTGTTATGGTTCCAGTAATTGCAATAAGAATGAGTAGTCCAAATAGCCCTGCACCCCCAAATCCAAAAAATGGAAATATAAAAGGAAATCCGATACCCCCTCCTCGGTAATAACCTCCTCCATAATTCTGGTTGAACCCACCTCCGCCTCTAGGCACAGAAGGAGTATTAAAGTTACCTCCCCCCATGCGAGCTCCATTGGCTGCTTGGCTAATTTGTGGTTTGATAAGTATTAATATTATTGATGCAATTAGCGGAAGTAGTAGAACGTAAGTTAAACGAGTGATTGATTTTCGTAGAGAGTTAGGAAAGTTTTTCATTTTTTTCTTGAATTATTTGATTAAAACTATTAACCTCCACCAACAATAGTTACTATCTCTAGAATGTCTCCATCTTGTATTTGTTGATTAGCCCATTTGAGTGGCTGAAGTATTTCTCCGTTATATTCAATAACTATTAATTTAGGGTGATAGTCTAGTTTTTTAATTAATGCATCAAGTGTAATACCTCCTTCTTTAGTCTGGATAGCATTTTGTTCACCATTAATAGTTATCTTCATGAAAGATTATTTAATAATTTAGATGAAGTAACAGATGGATCTTTGGAATTGATGATTGCGCTTATAACTGCTATCCGTTTGATGCCATGAGAAGTAAGTTCTGATAAATTTGAGTAGTTTATGCCTCCTATGGCAAAGCAAGGTAGTGATGTCGCTTGGGTCATAGTGAGTAAATTTTGGATCCCGATAGGAGCAGTATGAGGCTTTATTCCAGTTTCGTGAATAGGACCAATACCTACATAATCACATCCTTCTTCTTCCGCTTCTTGAAGTTGTTCTATGCAATGAGTACTACGGCCAATGAGTCGATTGCTGCCCAAAATTTTACGAGCACTTGCTGTAGGAAGATCGCTTTGTCCTAAATGAACTCCATCAGCATCTACTGCAAGTGCTAGATCAACTCGATCATTAATGATAAATAACGCCTTATGGCTTTTACATATCGAGGCTAGTTGTTTCGCTTCATTTAACTTCTCTTTATCAGTCCCTTGTTTAGATCGATATTGCACCATTTTTACTCCTGCGGCTAATGCTTGTTCAACAATCCTAATTAA
>CACILY010000051.1 GCA_902587615.1 uncultured Prochlorococcus sp. | reverse complement strand
TCTTCTTGGGGCAATGAGGCAGTAATCTAACTGTTAATTGGTTTAAGTCGAATTTTTCGACAAATTTTTCATTTTAAATGCCTACCATTCAACAACTTATAAGAAATGGAAGATTTAGTCTTTTTAAGAAGACTAAATCTCCTGCTTTGCGTTCATGCCCAGAAAGAAGAGGAGTTTGCACAAGGGTTTATACCTCTACACCTAAAAAACCTAATTCAGCCTTGAGAAAGGTTGCTAGAGTTCGTCTAACTTCCGGTTTTGAAGTGACGGCATATATCCCAGGCATTGGTCACAATCTTCAAGAGCATTCTGTAGTTTTGCTTCGTGGAGGAAGAGTAAAAGATCTTCCTGGTGTTCGATACCACATAGTAAGAGGTACTCTGGACACTGCCGGTGTTAAAGATCGACGCCAAGCACGTTCAAAGTATGGTGCAAAATCACCAAAGGAATAATTTATTTAGTTAATGACTTCTCTACTGATTATTCAATTTCTTGTAATTCCTTAATTTAATTTATGTCACGCCGAAACGCTGCTGAAAAGAGGCCTGTATCACCAGATCCCCAATTTAATAATCGATTAGCAACGATGATGGTTCATCGTTTGATGAAGCATGGAAAGAAATCCACAGCTCAAAGAATTTTGTCAGACGCGTTTAGTTTGATTCATGAAAGGACTGGCTCCAATCCTGTTGAGTTATTTGAAACTGCTATTAAAAATGTCACACCTCTTGTGGAGGTTAGGGCTCGTCGTGTTGGAGGGGCTACTTATCAAGTACCAATGGAAGTCCGCCAAGAGCGAGGTACTGCAATGGCGCTCAGGTGGTTGGTCAACTTCTCTAGAGCAAGGAATGGTAGAAGTATGGCTCAGAAGCTTGCAGGGGAGCTTATGGACGCCGCAAACGAGGCTGGAAGTGCGGTGAGGAAGCGTGAAGAAACTCATAAAATGGCCGAGGCTAACAAGGCATTTGCGCATTATCGTTATTGAATAGCATTAGAGATCTTTCTTTTTTGCAGATTGGCCTGTAGAGTCTCATCCGCCTTTTAAGCCTTAAAACGGAGAGTTATCTGTGGCTCGCGACTTTCCCCTAGAAAGGGTGAGAAATATTGGTATAGCTGCGCATATTGATGCGGGTAAAACCACTACTACTGAGAGGATTTTATTTTACTCAGGAGTAGTTCATAAAATCGGTGAAGTTCATGATGGAGCTGCCGTCACTGATTGGATGGCTCAAGAGAGAGAAAGAGGCATAACCATTACTGCCGCTGCAATCTCTACTAGTTGGCAAGATCACAGGATCAATATTATTGATACTCCTGGACACGTTGATTTCACTATTGAGGTTGAGCGCTCTATGAGAGTGCTTGATGGCGTAATAGCCGTCTTTTGCGCTGTAGGTGGTGTCCAACCTCAATCTGAGACTGTTTGGCGCCAGGCAGATCGATATAGCGTGCCGAGGATGGTCTTTGTTAATAAAATGGATAGGACTGGTGCAGATTTTTTAAAGGTTTATGGCCAGATTAAGGACCGTCTTAAGGCCAATGCAGCTCCAATCCAGTTGCCTATTGGAGCAGAGGGCGAATTACAAGGAATTATTGACTTAGTTGGAAACAAAGCATATATCTATAAAAATGATTTAGGAACTGATATTCAAGAGACAGAAATACCTGCTGATATGGCCCAGGAATCAGCTGAGTGGAGAGCAAAGTTGATGGAAAGTGTTGCAGAAACAGATGAGGAGTTAATTGAACACTTTCTTGAAAATGGTGAATTAACTGAAGAGCAATTAAAAAAAGGTATTAGAGAAGGAGTGCTTAAACATGGTTTAGTGCCTTTAATATGTGGCTCCGCTTTTAAAAATAAAGGAGTTCAATTATTGCTAGATGCAGTTGTTGATTACTTACCTGCTCCAGTAGATGTTCCACCTATACAAGGATTGCTGCCAAATGGTGATGAGGCTATAAGGGCTTCTGATGATAATGCTCCTTTTAGTGCTCTCGCATTTAAAGTAATGGCAGATCCTTATGGAAAACTAACTTTCGTAAGAATGTATTCAGGGGTATTGGAGAAAGGAAGTTATGTTACTAATTCAACTAAGGATTCAAAAGAACGAATTTCTAGATTAGTTGTTTTAAAGGCAGATGAAAGAGAAGAAGTTGACCAATTGCGTGCTGGAGATTTAGGGGCTGTACTGGGTTTAAAGAGCACAACTACTGGAGATACACTTTGTACCACTGATGAACCTATTGTTCTCGAGACACTATTTATTCCTGAACCAGTTATATCTGTTGCAGTAGAGCCTAAGACTAAAGGAGATATGGAGAAGCTTTCTAAGGCGCTTCAGTCTCTTTCAGAAGAGGACCCCACATTTAGAGTCAGTACTGATCAAGAGACGAATCAGACCGTTATCGCTGGAATGGGTGAGCTCCATTTAGAGATTCTTGTCGATAGGATGCTTAGGGAATTTAAAGTTGAAGCAAATATTGGAGCTCCTCAAGTTTCTTATAGAGAAACAATTAGATCCAGTTCTAAAGGAGAAGGTAAATATGCAAGACAAACCGGAGGTAAGGGACAATATGGTCATGTGGTTATTGAGATGGAACCTGGAGAGCCCGGATCAGGTTTTGAGTTTATAAATAAAATTGTTGGGGGTGCTGTTCCTAAGGAATATATTGGACCAGCTTCAAATGGCATGAAAGAGACCTGTGATTCAGGAGTCCTTGCAGGGTATCCATTGATTGATGTAAAAGTCACCATGGTTGATGGTTCTTTTCATGATGTGGATTCATCTGAGATGGCTTTTAAGATTGCAGGATCGATGGCTTTTAAAGATGGTGTCAAAAAGTGCAACCCTGTTCTTCTTGAACCAATGATGAAAGTAGAGGTTGAGGCTCCAGACGATTTCCTAGGTTCTATTATTGGAGACCTGTCTTCACGAAGAGGGCAGGTTGAAGGTCAGTCAATTGACGACGGACAATCTAAAGTGCAATCCAAAGTACCTTTGGCTGAAATGTTTGGTTATGCCACTCAGCTCAGATCAATGACGCAAGGCCGAGGTATCTTCTCTATGGAATTCAGTAACTATGAGGAAGTACCTCGAAATGTTGCTGAAGCCATAATCTCTAAGAATCAGGGCAATTCCTGATCTGTAAAATTAACTTAACTATTAACTCCACCCCGATTCTTTAAAAAAATGGCCCGCGAGAAGTTCGAAAGAAACAAGCCTC
>CACILY010000050.1 GCA_902587615.1 uncultured Prochlorococcus sp. | reverse complement strand
TCAGGATTCTATTTTTATAGCGCAAAGGTCTGATATGGAGCGAATTAAAAAAGATTTATACCCCAACCTAATTGATGAAAATTATGATTTAAAATATTTCAACAGAATTGGCGAAAAAGGTCTTGACTGTGTTTTATGTGAACAAGAGGGTAAATTAATTCATTATAGTTGGATATTTTACAACTTATTAGATTCACCATTAGGTGCAACCACAAGGGAACGTTCATATATAGAAAGGAAGGCCGTTTTCTGGGGACCTACTTTAACTGTTCAAAGTTCTAGGGGCATGGTTTACCCTTATGTCTTTGCCAATATTGTAAATCGGCTAAAGACAAGCAAAGATTATGAAGAAATCATTCTAATCGCATACAAAGGAAACAAAGGTGCAATACCTTTTTACAAAAGATTAGGGTTTGTAGAGTTTGTGAACCAACCGAAGCCTTCACTTGGAATAAGAATCATCAGAACATTAGATTTTTCAAAATACTATAATCATAAAAAATAATTATATAAATATTGATTTCTTCATGTTGGTTATATAATTAAAAAAAAATTTCTATGGCTATTGATCTGGAACATAAAGTACGAATGATCGTTGCGACTGTCCTAGATATTGAAGAAAGTAAAGTCGAAGATTTTGAAAGAGGTGTCTCAACAGAATGGGATTCGATGGCATGGGTTAATATCATTGCAGCCTTGGAGGAAGAATTTGAGATTGAATTGCAAGATGCAGATTACGAAAAAGTTTCTTCTTATAGAATGATATGTCAGTTAATTAAAGAAAATTATATAAAAAGTTGATGAATATTTCTACTTTTTTTAAACATTAAAATAATCACGTGAAATTCCTTAAAGCTATTGAACTCTCGAAAAAGAGTAGTCTAAATAAATATAATAACAATACTATTCATATAGTTTCGTCGATTAATTCCAATAAGTTATCTATTTTTTTAAATGCATATTCTTATAATAAAGAGACTAGTATTAACTTTAAATCAAATGCTTTTGGCACATTAATTCAAACGTTAAACCGTTTAGGAAGTAATTCTTCTCATCAGCTAATAATACTTCTTTTCCCTTGGGATATTCTAACAATAGCTAGTTGGCGAGACAACCCTAGCAAAATGGATTTAGAAGAAGATGATATTTGTAAAGGAATAAATAGTTTATTTAATAAGATAGAATTAAAGAATGTAATCAATATCCATTACTTTGATTTTCCATTTCCTAATCATCAAATTGATACAGATATTAGTCAATTAACACGAATTAGAATTCTAAGGCAGGTAACAGAAAGAAATTATTTTATTCATGGACCTGAAAGCTTTTCACTTACATCTTTTATGAAAATAGGTGACCCATTTAAACAAGATTCTATCAATAATTTATCTAGATTCATACATAATGATTTAGAAGGAAAAATATTATTTGAAAAAAGAATTAAAAGATCCTGTAAGATTATCTTTACTGATTTAGATAATACTTTTTGGAATGGTATCCTTGCAGAAGATGGTTATAACTATATAAACTCTATTGAGGTAGAAAATAGTTTAATCTATTTACATTTCCGATTATTATTAAGGAGACTTGCAAAGGAAGGGATTTTAATTGTGGCTGTAAGTAGAAACGATTTCTCATATGTTAATGATGCTATAGAGTCAGGAATTCTTGGCTTTCAAAAAGATCTATTTACTTCAATAATATGTGGTTATTATGCCAAATCTATGATGATAAAAGATTGTCTTACTCAACTAAACTTAAATGAGTCAGATTCTATTTTTATAGACGACAATATAATAGAAATCAAAGAAGTACAAAATGAATTTAAGGATATTAATTTAATACATTTTTCAACTGATGAGGATAAGTTTGAAAATGCCTTTAAAAAAATTCAAATTCTATGCAATTCCAAAGGGATTAGTACTGAGGATAGAGAAAGAGTTAATCATTATAATAACTTAATTAAGTTTAAAAATGATCTAGATACTATCACTAAAGAAAATAATTCTCCAAATATGTTAAAAGAATATCTAGATGAATTAAATATGGTCTTAAGAATCAATTATCTTACAGAAGAAATAGATGTTAAAAGAGCAATTCAATTAATTAATAAAACCTCTCAGTTCAACTCAAATGGATTTAGAATTAATCAAATAGAACAAGCTAGTCGAGTTATTGGTGCAAGTTTAAAGGATAATTCAGTTGATCATGGTCTTATATTAGTCTGTGTAATCTCAGATAAGGGTGTTATTACAAATCTTGCAATGAGTTGTAGAGTATTTCAAAGAGGTGTAGAACACTATTTTTTAAATAGATTAATTATGGCTAAGAAAGCAAAAGCAATTGAGACAAAGAAAACTTATAGAAATAAGCCATTTAGACTTTTCCTAGAGCAAAATTCTATGAATAAAAGCATGCATTGTTCGACAAAATTATCTCATGAAAGTTTATCAAATTTGGTAATTAATTTGCCGACCCATCTTATCAAGATAGAATCTGATATATAATAAATAAAATCTTATTTATCCATTTAGATAATATGTATAAACAAGAGGATCTTCAAGTAAATTATATTTTTTAAAAATATTTTAATTATCTACTCATTTGAAGTGCTATATCTATTGCAACACTATAAGGGTCTAGAAATTTATCCTGGATAAGGGATAAAGTTTGATCAGTATCAACTCTATCTAATCGATTTACAATAACCTTAACAGGAAACTTTGAACTGATTTCTGTACATATCAATTCACCACCCTCTTTAGCGAGTTTATATTCTTCAAAGCCTTTAATATCCTTTTGAAGATAAATGGAAGATGGATAAAATATTTTCTCTCCACCTTTAGCTATAAAATCTAAAGATATTTTCCTAAAGGAATCGCAATAAAATTGTTTAAATTTAATATAACTTTCCTGATTAAAAGTATTGCTTAGGTCATTATTTATTGTAGGAGTTGCAAAATAAAATAAGTCATCATATTTCTTTTTAAAGGTATCTAAATAATTATCATTAATGACGTCAAATTTGCAAAAAATTGCATTCTTAATTGATAGATTAATATTGATATCATTACAAACATCAATAGCATCAGTCAAACCGACCAAATATGAAATAGTTACTTTTCCACCCAACAATGCTATAACTTTTGCGACAAAGGAGCCTATGCCACGACTTCCACCAATTATCAAGACTTCTCTTCCCTTAAAGATATTACGTCCTACTAAATCTTTCTTTAAAGAAGTAGAAATAGATGAAGAACAACTTTTCTTAAGTAAAAATGCTTCAGCTTCTGCTACAAAATTTTTTCCTTGATATTGCAACTTTAATAGTTTTAGTCGATCATGGAAACTCTTTAAATGAAATACTGGGGTAAGGTTATCTTGATACCTAAAAGATATTTCGAAAGACTTAAATAAAGAATTTAGACCAGGTGTTTGCATCCCTACAATATT
>CACILY010000049.1 GCA_902587615.1 uncultured Prochlorococcus sp. | reverse complement strand
GATTTTTTGAACTATCTACTTTCAAGATGGTCAAGCCCTTTGTAGTTACCTTTTTCCCTCCATAACGACCAGCCATTCTTTTTCCTGGATAAATTCGACCAGGTGTAGTTCCTGCACCTGTAGATCCAGGTAAACGATGGTTTTTGGAACCATGACTCATAGGTCCCCGACTAAAACCATGTCTTTTTTGATAACCAGCAAAACCTCTTCCCATCGAATCACCACTGACATCGACTTTCTGGCCTACTTCAAAATTACCTACAGTTATTGCTGCTCCAATTTCAAATTCTTTTAAATCATCTACACGGTATTCACGAAGATAACGGAGCAAATCTGTCCCTGATTTAGAAAGATGCCCCCTAGCAGGCTTATTAACAAGTTTATCTCGTAAAAAACCAAAGCCAATCTGAACGGCTGAATAACCATCCGTATCAGAAGTTTTAAGTTGAGTGATCCTGCAAGGACCTGCCTCGACCAAAGTAACCGGGACAGCTCTGCCTTGATCATCAAAAAACTGGGACATGCCCAATTTCTTACCTAGAATGCCAATAGACATGAGTGTAAATAACGCCAGCAGGTAAAAACTCCCTCAGGAGTAATTGTTTGTTTTAACTGATTACTAAAACGCTTCTTTTCCCAAAGAATATGTTGAGCTTCTTATAAAGAACTCATCATTTCGGTTAGGGCTAGCGAGCAAATCAGTTGGCTGAGACTTAATCAGACAAAACTTTTGTTTGATTAGTTTCTCTACAGGCAGACAAAAATTCATCTACCAAGGCCTTTAGAGCCGGCGCAAACGCCGATTCTGCTTAAGTATCTGGAGGCCTGGCTAGCGGACAGGCGCAGAAAGCTTCAGCAATATAAAAGATTACACCACCATGGTCCCTTTAAATATCAAACCAAACCTGCCATGATTTATTTATGATTGATTGGATGATTTAGTTCAATGCCTCTATTGCTCTCTGGTCAACGGTTCCGCCAAGATCTTGAAGCTGCTGGCTGTCTTGCTATTCATACTCCTTTAGAAGGGGGTGCCGAGACTCGATTATTACGTCGACTCAGAGCATCTGGCTACAGAACTCAACTGATATCTGTAAGAGGACTTGGTGATCCAGAAGTTTTTCTATTTCAGCTCCATGGCATTAGACCGCCCCATTTGGGACATCAAAATGTAGGCCGAAATGGTGCGCTCGGAGAAGTTCAGCAGGTAATTCCTCAAGTTAATGAATTGCTCAATAAAAAGGATCCAATTGTTCTGTGGTTAATTGAAGGACAAGTTTTATCTCGTTCTGAACTGCTATCTCTTAATGACATTTGCAAAAGAGACTCACGTATAAAAATAGTTGTAGAGATGGGAGGGGCTCGCAGTTTGAGATGGCAGCCAATGAATGAATTAATCAATCAATAGAAGATTTTCCTATTTGAAAAAGTTAAATTTTTCCCAAATCTTAAATAAATTAACAACCACCAACTTCTGAGATAACTCAAATTACTCACTAGATAAAGCCTGAATGGCCTATTAAATAATAAAATTTCGTCGCCTCTCTTGAAGGCTTAAAAAATTCAGCTGGTCAGGATTAAACAATATACTTAAATCAATTTATGTAATTATTTTGTATAAGTGAGGAGGAGGCCTCTAAGGTTTCTGATCATCTCAATGGGGCGTCGCCAAGCGGTAAGGCAGCGGGTTTTGGTCTCGCCATTCGTGGGTTCGAATCCTACCGCCCCAGTGTTTAAAAACCTGCAGTGACAATCAAGTCTCTTTTGATTTTCGATTTTGACGGGGTCATTATCGATGGGATGGATGAATATTGGTCTAGTTCCTGCAAGGCATGTCAAAAAATCTTAAACAAAAACTCTCAATTTATTGATTTACCAACTCAAATTCCTAAAGCTTTTCGTCAATTAAGACCATGGGTTCATCATGGATGGGAAATGGTTCTCATAGCAGCAGAATTCATTCGACCGAATAGTTCTTTAAAAAATGAAGGTTTTGAAAGCTTTTCAAAACACTACTCTGCTAAATGCAGTGAAGCTTTAGATTTTTGGCAATGGCATCCCAAGCAACTTCAAAACGCATTAGACAATGTTAGAAAAGAATCAATCAGGACCAATCCAACAGACTGGTTATCCAGTCATAAGCCTTTTCCTGGAATAGCAGATCGCTTAAATAACTTCAAAGACGAAGGTATTGATATTGCAGTTTTGACAACGAAAGGGACTACATTTACAGCCGAACTTCTTAATCACCTAAATATCAAAATAACTTTTTTATTTGGGCATGAGTCTGGAAGTAAAATCAATGTTTTACAGCACCTTGTAAGTAATCACAATATCAAAGGCTTTATTGAAGATCGTCGTGCCACTCTTGAAGAAGTTATCAAGACTCCTGATCTATTCTCCATTCCTTGTTATTTAGCAACTTGGGGATACCTAAAACCAAATGATTCAAAAGACCTTCCTCCTGAAATACAACTACTAAAAAACACAACATTTTCAACCCCCTTGGCGAACTGGAATTCATTAGCTAGGGTACGTCTGTACTAATCGGATTAGTGTGGTGCGTTACAACACAAGCACCTAGATGAGCCGCATTAATTATCTAAATTCTTTCAACTTCAAATATCACCATGCCAACCGAAATCAAAACGAGTTCCTCAAGTAATCCCAATCATTCACAAGCGAATTCACGATCCGGAGAGAAAGAAAAAGCTCTTAACCTAGTTCTTGGGCAAATTGAGCGGAATTTTGGCAAAGGTTCAATTATGCGCCTAGGCGATGCCTCAAGAATGCGGGTGGAAACAGTATCAACTGGAGCCCTTACGCTTGATTTAGCTCTTGGTGGAGGTTATCCCAAAGGAAGAGTAGTTGAAGTATATGGGCCCGAAAGTTCTGGCAAAACGACCTTAACTTTGCATGCAATAGCAGAAGTTCAGCGCAATGGTGGCGTAGCGGCTTTCGTAGATGCTGAACATGCCTTAGATCCTATTTATGCAGCCTCGCTAGGAGTTGATGTTGAGAATCTTCTGGTTTCTCAACCAGATACAGGAGAAATGGCACTGGAAATTGTCGATCAACTTGTCAGATCATCTGCAGTTGATTTAGTGGTTGTGGATTCCGTCGCTGCGTTAACACCAAGGTCAGAAATCGAAGGCGAAATGGGAGATCATGCAGTAGGAAGTCAAGCCAGACTTATGAGCCAGGCTATGAGGAAAATAACTGGAAATATCGGAAAATCAGGTTGTACAGTTATTTTCTTAAATCAACTACGATTAAAAATTGGCGTTACATATGGAAATCCAGAAACGACTACAGGTGGAAATGCATTGAAATTCTATGCCTCTGTCAGACTCGACATACGACGCATTCAAACTCTCAAGAGAGGTACAGAAGAATATGGAATACGTGCTAAGGTTAAAGTAGCAAAAAACAAAGTTGCGCCTCCTTTCCGTATTGCAGAGTTTGACATTCTCTTTGGCAAAGGTATT
>CACILY010000048.1 GCA_902587615.1 uncultured Prochlorococcus sp. | reverse complement strand
ATAATATGTTCAACGTCTATCTTTCCAAATGTCGAATATATTAGTTGTTACTATGGCAGGTGGTTCAAGGGGACTAGGTAAGTCGCTTCTAGATAAATTCTCCAAATATGGATGTGATTCAGCAGCATTTCATCGTAGAGAGGATATACAGCATGTAAATAATTACTTTTTAGATCTTGACTCCATTTCTTGCATAACATCAATAACCGATCAAATAGAATCTCTTTTAACAGAAACTTCTTATGATCATTATCTTTTCCACTTTCTTAGTGGAGGGGGACTCCAGATTGACTTGAAAGATAATACCTTAGCAGGCTTTAACAAGGTTTTGCTACATAATCTTATTTTTCCAAGTTGTATTACAAGCACACTTTTTAATTTTACAGACAAAGACAAACATATTGACCTGTTTTATTATTCTTCAGCTGTAGTAAAGAATCATAAAGGCTCTCCCTATTATGTTTCATCTAAATCAGCTTTAGAATCTTTTTTTTCGATCTTCTTTTCTTCAAAGACCTTCTAATATTAGAATGTATTTGCTTCGTTTAGGTTTTGTGGATATAGAACATAAATATTATCATAAACTCTCTAAGGAGAATCCTCATGATTTCCATGAAATTTTACTGAATAATTTGCCCTCTCTTCACTTCACTACTCCTAACGAAATAGCTGATTTTGCATTGGAAATATTTAAGAATGGTAATATGATGAATGGTCTGCAATGTGATTTAACAGGAGGTCATTCATGGAAATAACAAAATATATAAATGAATTTACTGCTCAAGGTTATTCTATTGTACCTATTGAAAATATCAACATAGTAAATGAATCCAGGAACTTTATATCAAACTATATTAGTAAAAAATATAAAGTCACAGGATCTTCAGAATATATATTAAACCATTGCCATGAGCTTATTGATCAGATAACAGATTCAAAAGTCAATCAATTTATTTTGGAGATAATTAATGAATTCTCTAAATACTACAAAATGGATCAAATAATTTATTCTTCTTGTGCAACTTTTCTAGAGCGAATTCTCGGTCCAGATATAGCTTCACAAAAACATCCAAATATTGTTTTTCAATACCCCAATTCAGAGAGAATAAGTGAATTGCATTCTGATGCGCCAGCAAATTCTTTTTATGAGATTGTTAGTTGGTTGCCTTTAGTAAACTGCTACTCCAGTAAAAGTTTTTATATATTAGATAAAAATAAATCTTTTAGCCTCTTATCTTCTTACAGAAATAATCAATTTAATTCTTTTAAAGAGTTGAGAGCTCAAGCAATTAAAGAAGCTACTCATTTAGAAGTTGATTATGGCCATGCTTTATTTTTTTGGAGTGGTTTGTTGCATGGTTCTGTTATCAATAAAACAAATGAATCTAGATGGTCCTATAATGTCAGATATAAGAATTTATTTGCGCCTGCTGGATTAAAAGAACCACTATCCTTCTACAATATTTTTTCTAAGTCAGCTATAACCGAACTTGCATCAGAATTAATATAGATGACTACAGCACTAGCTTTACTTGAATCCAGTTTTAAGATACCTCAGCATTTGCAATTGCTATCTATTAGAAACTATGCAATATCTAACAATATTAACATTTCTTTCTATGGTAACGAAAGAGTTGGTTATGAGAATAGACATGATTTATTTATTGAATATATTGAGAAAAGTAGAGAAGAAGCATATTTGTTCTTTACAATTGAGCAATTCATATTCAACGATATATTTTACACTGAACTATTAATTGAAGCCACAAATAAAGGCTTACTACTTTTTTTTGCAAATGAAAATTTAAAAATTACTAATCGGATGGATATAATAAATACAAAGATACTATTATTATCTAAAACCTCCAGAGCTTATAGAAAAATATCAAAAATTAATTATTAAGTGTTGCTATTTAATTTTTTCAACCATATTGGAGAAGGAAAAGCATTTTTATATATTTGATCAATAGCTATATCCTTCTGATTTGGTACTAAAGAAAGTCTTAAATCATAAAATTCTTCTACTAAGCTTCTTTCGTTAATAGTGAGATTATCAAATGCATTTTGATCATTGCTGTTATTTAAAAAAAGATTTAAAAATTCCTGGTAATACTCTATTAATTCATCTCCAGCTTTACTTTCGATTCCTATTCCATTCTCATGATATTTATCCGAATGAAAATAACAACTACGTATATAATCTTTTAGATTCAGCTCTTTCCCAGAGTCAAGGTAATATAATTTTTTTGGTATTTGATATATATTAGAAGATGTATAAATCATTGCCATAGGCAGAATATTTACATACATCATTGGGATATTATAAATGATACCTATTGAATCGATTCCGGTTCCTGTTGTAATTATTGATTTAGATAAACTTGCAATCATATAATCTACACACTCATCTTTTATGATTCGAGTAAAATCGAATCTTTTATCTCCAGACTTAATAGGCTTGTAGGATATTTTTCCAACTCTTGCTAAAAAGCTTTCTTTAGAAATTTCTTGAATCAAATTATTGTAGCAGGAAATATCACTATCTCTGTAGTCATGATAATTCCAAGATTCATCAAATTTTTTTTTCATTATATTCATTCTTGAATTGTCAAGGTATGCACGATCTCTTACAATCAATGTTGTCAATGGTTCCTCATTCCAACCATTATCTTTCAAGCATTTCCTGGTAATTGTTAACTCCTCCTTTGGAAATGGAATTGGTTCATATTCTCTAAGGACATTAAAAGCATCTCTGGCAGTCAAAGGTCCAGACCTTTTCTCAAGTATTAATTTGAGAAAATCTGGCATATAGTGATTGATTGTCAAGAATACAGATGGCCATTTATAAATAGGCAATATCCGTGAAAAATATTTACTTAACCTTTTATTACATGTATTATATTTGATTACGTATATCTCTCTTGGGTATTGTAGTTTATTCTTCAACCTTAATTCATTTATAATAACAAAAGAATCTGGAATCATATGACCGATTCTTGAATGATTTAGATAATAGAAACTTATTCCACTTATCTTTGAGAAGAGTAAAAGTAAAAAATAAATTGGTATCAAGAAAATGTGTCGTATTTTAAAAATAATCATTATTATCCTTTTCATTCTTTACTTTTCCAACCTCTTTTTTTGGATTTATTTTAGAACCTTTTCTCTCTTTTTCAAACTAAACAATATGTTTCTCATATTTTTACTGATCTAAGAGCGAATGCGTTCCCTGTTTTGTATTGCGGTAGCTCTTAAAAATGTTTCCTTAGCTATAATCCAGAAGATCTCATAGCAGTTATTAATTTATTTAAGTCCTGGTTTTTCTACAATTTTATTGAAAGTCTGAATAAATTCTTTCAGATGATAATATCTTTTCCGCTTCGTAATCTAAAAACTAAGTCCAGGAGATAGATTTCACGAATTTTGTGAATTTTATAGAATCTATTCATTGCGTATTCATTTTGAAATCTTCAGAGAATCGTAAAAATCAAACCATGCAGTCAATTATTGTTTCTAGTCTGAGCAAGATCTAATAGGTTCCAAGGGTTCTATCGAGCTATTTCTTTTATCTCCTTCATTTTCGCAGAATTTAGATCTGTCGGAATGGATGAGATTAAGCATTTCGAATTTCATGGTTCACATATATTTTGTTCTCATTAAATATTATTCAGAAGAATTCCTTGTAAATCAGTAATAGAGTATGTGAAACTGGTGAATAATAAGGTAAAGATTACATAGGGATTGGATGTGAAATGCAAAATGATATATTAAGTCTGGT
>CACILY010000047.1 GCA_902587615.1 uncultured Prochlorococcus sp. | reverse complement strand
ATCACTTCAGAAAGAACTCAGTCCTCTAGAAGCATTTGGCAAAGATCTAACTGAAGCCGCAGCAGCAGGAATACTGGATCCAGTCATAGGAAGAGAAGAAGAAATTAAGAGAGTAATAAAAGTTTTGTCTAGAAGAGGAAAAAACAATCCAGTATTAATTGGTGCACCAGGTGTAGGGAAAACAGCTATTGCCGAGTTATTAGCCCAGAAAATTGTTTCCGAAGAAGTTCCTCAATCTTTAAAAGGCTTAAAACTTATCTCTCTTGATATTGGCGCATTAATTGCTGGTACAAAATTCCGAGGGCAATTTGAAGAAAGACTTCGATCAGTCCTGAAAGAAGTCAGCGATCCAGATGTAGGAGTAATTCTATTCATTGATGAAATACACACTGTTCTAAATACAGATCGCTCTAGTGCAGACGCAGGTAGCTTAATGAAACCGTTAATGGCTAGTGGTGAACTTCGCTGCATAGGAGCCACAACACCAGAAAATTACCGACGGACAATCGAAAAAGACCAGGCTCTCAACAGAAGATTCCAGCAAGTCCTCATTAAAGAACCGAGCCTAGATTTAAGTCTTGAAATTCTTAGAGGCGTTAAAGAGCGTTATGAATTGCATCATGGAGTCAAAATTAATGATGAAGCATTAATTACCGCAAATCGTTTAGCAGATCGCTATATAAGTGATCGATGCTTGCCAGACAAGGCAATTGACCTCATTGATGAAGCATCAGCTCAATTAAAAATTGAAGCTACTTCTACACCACAAACAATCGAACAAGCACAATCAAAACTCGAGCAAGTAAAATTATCTTTAATCGAGGCTCAAAAAAAAGACTTGCACCTAGTTGTAGAAAAGCTTCAAGAAGAAACAAATAAGCTAGAGAGTGATCTTCTAAAACAAAAAGAACAATGGCTAACAGAACTAGACAAGGTTAATGAATTACAAGTAATAATTGAAGACTACAATGAGATTAACAACTTAATTGAAGAAGCTGAAGAAACAGGAGATTTAGAAGAAGCTTCCAGACTCAAATACGATCAACTAGAGGAAATACGACAACAAAAAGTTGACATTGAAGATTATCTTGCCTCTATAAAATCCAGCGGATCAAATTACATAAGAGAGAGTGTTCAATCAGAAGATATTGCAGATGTGGTCGCTAGAGTAACCGGTATTCCAGTAAAGAAAGTCATCACTGGAGAACGTCAAAAATTATTAGGCTTAGAAAAAGAACTAAACTCGAAAGTCATTGGACAAAATGAAGCAGTAGAGGCTGTAGCAGCAGCAATCCGTAGAGCCAGAGCCGGCATGAAAGACCCTCGGAGGCCTATAGGCTCTTTCATGTTCCTAGGTCCAACAGGCGTAGGAAAAACAGAATTAGCAAAGACATTGGCATCTTCTCTCTTCGATGAACAAGAAGCCTTGGTGAGACTAGACATGAGTGAGTTCATGGAAAAGAATGCAGTAGCTCGCTTAATTGGTGCCCCTCCAGGATATGTAGGTTATGAAGAAGGAGGCCAATTAACTGAGGCAATTAGACAACGTCCATATGCTGTCCTTCTCCTTGACGAAATAGAAAAAGCTCACCAAGAAGTTTTTAATATTCTTCTGCAAGTTCTCGATGATGGACGTCTTACAGATTCTCAAGGAAGAACCGTAGATTTTCGCAACGTGGTGATTGTCATGACAAGTAATCTTGCAAGTAAAGAGATTCTCAAAAATGCAAAATCCAAGGATCAGCCAATTGATCCAGAAGAACGTATACATAAGAAGGAATTGCTATCAACAAAAATTGATCAAGCTTTATCTCAACAATTTCGTCCAGAATTTCTGAATCGAATAGATGAACTCATAACATTCCAACCTCTTACAGAAAATGATCTAAAACAAATTGTTCTGCTTCACCTGGAAGATTTAAATGCTCTCCTTGGTGAACAAGATTTAGAATTAATTGTCGATAATCAAATTATTGAATTACTAGCTATAGATGGTTATGAGCCGGAGTATGGAGCAAGGCCATTACGCAGAGTGCTAAGGCGTAGAATTGAAAACCCTCTTGCTACTAAACTATTAGAAGAAGATTTTTTAGGTGCAAAGAGAGTTAGAGTTGTGGTTCCGACTGAAGGGTCACAATCACTTAAGTTCATTGCAGAAGCCTAATTCATCAAATATCCGTTAATCTAAAGGAACGACAACTTGTGAATTCGCGCAAGTTTTAAACTAGCTTTTCCAAAAGTGATGAGCGCCTCCACTCCTGAATCAAAAGAACCTCCTTCAAATCTTCAAGAGGATCAAATCCCTCAAGAGGATCAAATCCCTCCTAAACAAGGTTTTATTAAATCCACTTTAGAAGAATTGAAATTAGTTGTATGGCCTACTAGGCAACAACTTTTCAGCGAATCAATAGCAGTGATCTTGATGGTTTCATTATCGGCAGCATCCATTGCAGCAGTAAGTCGCTTTTATGGATGGGGAGCATCTCAAATCTTCCGCTAATTATCATTCAGATCATTTGCCAACCACTTATTTAAATTGATCCCGTGACAGAGACCGAATCCACATCAATTAATCCAGACGAAGTGTTAGAGCTTTCATCTTCGAACAATGAAAATGAAACTAATTTTGCCAATACTTCAGGAGCGCAAACTTCTATTTCTAGATGGTATGCAATTCAAGTTGCTTCTAGTTGTGAAAAAAAAGTTAAAGCAACTCTGGAACAAAGAGCAATAACTCTTGGAGTCAGTAACAGAATATTAGAAATTGAAATACCTCAAACTCCAGGAATCAAATTAAAAAAAGATGGTAGTAGACAAACCATTGAAGAAAAAGTCTTTCCTGGTTATGTATTGGTTCGAATGGTATTAGATGAAGACACAATGATGGCAGTAAGAAGTACACCTAATGTTATAAATTTTGTAGGAGCTGAGGATAGAAGAGCTACAGGTAAATCAAGGGGGCACATTAAACCAAGACCACTCAGTCGTCAGGAAGTAAATAGAATTTTCAAACGAGCAGCAGAAAAGAAAACAGTCGTGAAACTTGATTTAGCAGAAGGCGATCAAATTATGGTGACAGGAGGACCTTTCAAAGACTTCCAAGGAGAAGTTATAGAAGTGTCTGGAGAAAGGAGCAAGCTCAAAGCTTTATTGTCAATTTTCGGAAGAGAAACACCTGTTGAACTCGAATTTTCTCAAATCAGCAAACAAAACTAACTGTCAATTGATTTTTTATCTCAGGGATAGATTAGGATGTGCCTCTGCATTCAAATCGCACTTGCTGTCTATTTTAATTAGGCAGTCAAACGAACTGCTTTAATTTAATTTCACTCGCCCCGATGGCAAAGAAAGTTTTATCTGTGATTAAGTTGGCTTTACAAGCCGGCAAAGCAAATCCAGCACCTCCCGTGGGACCTGCCCTAGGTCAGCATGGGGTCAATATCATGGCGTTCTGTAAGGAATACAATGCTAGGACCCAAGACAAAGCTGGATTTGTAATTCCTGTCGAAATTTCGGTTTTTGAGGATCGAAGTTTTACTTTCATAACCAAGACTCCTCCAGCATCCGTTCTTATTACTAAAGCTGCAGGGATAGAAAAAGGATCAGGGGACTCTGCCAAGGGTCAGGCAGGTACTATTACTAAATCCCAACTTGAAGAAATTGCTAAGACCAAATTGCCAGATCTCAATTGCAACAGCGTTGAGTCAGCAATGAAAGTCATAGAAGGGACTGCCCGTAACATGGGTGTTTCCATTGTTGACTAAGGTCAATCAAGTTTCTTCAGATTGAGCAATTTAAACTTTATAGGGGGAGACATTTC
>CACILY010000046.1 GCA_902587615.1 uncultured Prochlorococcus sp. | reverse complement strand
ATGCACCAATGATTGCTATTTTATTAATATTTGAATTTAGTGATGCCATAAAAGGGAAGCAGAATTGTCTTCTTTAAACTGGATTGATAAGGCAGATAGTAATCTTGCTTTAATTAGTAAAGCAGTTAAGTCATCTACACAACCAGAGGACAATTTGAATCGTGATGAATCCATTGATATCCGTTTTGACGAGATACCAGATGCTTTAGCAGCTATTCGCAATGGTGAATGCGTTGTGGTAGTCGATGATGAACGAAGAGAAAATGAGGGTGACCTCATTTGTGCGGCCCAATTTGCGACACCACAGCAAATTAATTTTATGGCAACAGAAGGCAGAGGCCTTATTTGCCTTGCAATGCAAGGAGATCGATTAGATCAACTAGATCTCCCCCTTATGGTTGACAGGAACACTGATTCAAATCAAACAGCTTTTACTGTCAGTATCGATGCTGGACCTGAGTTTGGTGTTAGCACTGGCATTTCAGCCGAGGATAGAGCCCGCACCATTCAAGTAGCTATAAGCCCTAATATCTCACCTGAATCGCTAAGAAGACCAGGTCATATTTTTCCATTGAGAGCCAAGAAGGGTGGTGTTCTAAAAAGAGCTGGACATACAGAAGCTGCTGTTGATTTAGCTCAATTATCTGGTCTAACGCCATCAGGTGTAATTTGCGAAATACAAAATCCAGATGGCTCTATGGCGAGACTTCCAGAACTTCAACAATATGCAAGAAGTTGGAATTTAAAACTTATAAGTATTGCAGATCTAATAAGATACAGGTTAGAAAACGAAAGATTTGTGTATAGGCAAGCAAGTGCAAATCTACCAAGCTTATTTGGTGACTTCGAAGCTATTGGTTATAAAAATGAATTAGATGGGACTGAACATATAGCAATTGTAAAAGGAAATAAGAACAAGTTAAAGGAACCTGTTTTAGTACGAATGCACTCAGAATGTCTGACAGGTGATGCATTCGGATCTCTTAGATGTGACTGTCGACCGCAACTAGAATCTGCGTTAGCCAGAATATCTGAGGAAGGAGAGGGAGTTGTAGTTTATCTACGTCAAGAAGGACGCGGAATTGGTCTGATTAATAAATTAAGAGCATATAGTCTTCAAGATAATGGGTTAGACACTGTTGAAGCGAATGAGAAGCTTGGCTTTCCAGCAGATCTAAGAAACTATGGTGTAGGAGCTCAAATTTTAACTGACCTGGGTATACATAGGTTACGGTTATTAACTAACAATCCAAGGAAGATAGCTGGACTTGGAGGATACGGATTACAAGTCGAAAGTAGAGTACCACTTGTTATTTGTCCTGGTGATCATAATGCTGCATATTTAGAGGTAAAGAGAGAAAAACTTGGACATATGATTGGTGATGAATATAACAATAGTAAGAATGGATTTATAATAGTTTTTTGGGATGGTGATATTAGTGATGCAAGTGTTTTAAGAGAAATGAAAAATCATATTGAGAAAATGGCAAGTAATAATTACATCGAACTACTTCCTGAAAATTCACCACGCTTGTTAGCACTTTGGCAAAGACCCGTTTTTGTATGGAGATTGAAGCCAATAAATCTGTCAACTCAACAAGCTTTGAATTCAGTAAATATCAAGTCTATATATAATCTGTTAGTAGAGATCTCCAATTTGAAAGGAACTACAAGAGTTGGATTACTAAGAACAGATAATAAAGAACAAGCCTTCCATCCTTCTCAAAATATTCAAACTGAATTTAAAACAATTAACGAATTAAAGAGTCAATCAAAAAATACTATTTATGACCTAAATAAGATTGATATTTCTAAAATTACTATATGGTCATAAACCATTATTTATCTATTCAATCGTTATCTTTTTAATTTCTGTACCATTTTTAATTTTTAAAACTATTTCCATATCTTCTGTTTTACCAAAAACAGTGTGAACTCCATCTAGATGTGGCTGTGCTTCATGCACAATGAAAAATTGACTACCTCCAGTATTTTTACCGGCATGTGCCATTGATAAAGAACCTTTTAAATGCTTATTGTTATTAATTTCGCAGTCGATCTTATAACCTGGACCTCCAGTCCCTGGCATACCATTTGCTCCTTCTCTTGAATTTGGGCAACCTCCTTGAGCCATAAAACCGTCGATAACTCTATGGAATCTAAGCCCATCATAGAATCCTTCTTTTACTAATTTTACAAAATTGGCAACAGTGCTAGGTGCATCAACTTCGAATAGATTTAATTCCAGAGTGCCAACATCTGTTTGCATAATTGCTTTAGTCATTCTTTTTTTGTTATTAAACTAATTATAGAAGAAATCATAAATTTAGCATTTAACTAAAGACTACATCTAATTAGGAAAGCTTATAATAGGTTTTCAAGGTTTCTTCTTATGATGTCTATATCATTAGACTCTTCCTCAAGGACCTCAATATTAGGTGATGTAGATTTTTCCTCATTCCAACCTGAAACATCTAAATTTGATTGCGGAGGAGATATTAATAACCTGTCTTCAGGAGATTTTGGAATAAATCCTTTATTTACAAACTTAGCTTCATATCCAGATTGGAAACAAAATTGCTCAATTTCTGTCTTCTCTACTCTTTCAACTGTAGGAGATGGAAAATCTTGAGCTTCTAATAATCCGCAATATCTATCTGCATCATCTTGTTCTTCAAACATTAAAACTACTGTTTTATCCTTGATTTCTAACGAATGTATACCTTCACTGTCCTTACCTGAATCATAGAGAAGGACATAAACGAACATAATTAATTTTGCATTGTTTTTACTATAGATAATTATATAGTTAGTGATGTTAATATTTAAAATTAATGTTCTTCATTTGCTAAATCTTGAAGTCGCCGGTATAGGGCAAATTCAGCTTCGCTAACTTCTTCAGGAATTACTACTACTATTTCAACAAATTGATCACCTTTAATAGTGTCAAATTCTAATCCTCTACCTCTAAGCCTTAATAATCGGCCGCTTGAAGATCTTGGTGGTACTTGAAGAGTAACATTGCCCGACAAAGTAGGTACTTGGACTGCACATCCTAGTAAGGCTTCTGGAGGTAGTAATTCAAGTCTATATAAAACTCTTAAGCCATCTATTCTCAATCCTTCATCAGTTTGAACTCTTAATTGTATAAAGTGATCTTTATTACCTAATGCAATTCCAGGCAAGCGCAATCGCCAACCATGACCAGCAAAAGGTGGGGTTGATATTTGAACTATTGTTCCGTCCGTAAGAGTTATATCAATCTCAGCTCCATTTAGGGCTTCTTCAACAGATAAATCGACAAGGGTTTCAATGTCATCTAAAGCTTGTACTGGAGGAGGTGAATTCGCTGATCGAGCAGGCCACTGGTTAGATTGAGGTTGTTCTTCATTTAAATTATCTTCAAGTATTTCTTCTGATTCATAACTGTAGTAATCCTGATCTATATGTTCACCATATTCTTCTGAATCATTCTCAGAATCTATTCCTAAAACTAGAGAAATGTATTCTTCATAGGAAGGAAATCCATGAACAAACGGATCGTTGGTAGAAAAATTTACGGAATCGTTTCTTTCCCAAAGTTGTCGTTTAGCAGGATCACTTAATACTGCATATGCTTCGTTAATTAATTTAAAACGTTCTTCTGCGTCTCTATCATTACTATTTAAATCAGGGTGCCATTTACGTGCTTCTCGTCTAAAAGCTCTTTTTATTTGTCCGATATCACTATTGGGATTAAGACCCAACAGTGACCAATAGTCTGGTTTAGCGGTAGATGTCATTGTCCCATTGATCTAGTTCACGACGTCTGATATCCCTTTGATCTTCGTAATCTCTATTTTGGTAGTCCCAAGGATCATCATCCCAGTAATCGTCTGAAAATAACTCATCTTTTAGCGAGCCAAATGTATTTTTTATACCTTGAAGAGGATTAGTATCATTGTTCCGTTCGGCTGTGAGACGTCTATTCAGACCAAAAAGAGCTTCCTGAAGTGCTCCTGTTGCCTGATCTAAT
>CACILY010000045.1 GCA_902587615.1 uncultured Prochlorococcus sp. | reverse complement strand
CTGAATCTTTTCCGTTTTGTCCTTTTATAAGTATTGGAATTTTTTATATGTGGATCAATAGCATTAAAATGGTATAGCAAGTCTAGAGGGACCTCAAGACGCTTAAATATATGCAAAGTTTGTTTTTGAGTCGTGTCTCTTTTTGATTGGTTTGCTGATCGACGCAAAGGACAATTTGTAGGCAAGGTTATTCAGGAAACTGAAGAAGGAGATGGTTTATGGGGTAAATGTCCAGAATGTGGTCAAGTCGTATATAGGAAAGACTTAATCGCAAATGCGAATGTCTGCAATAACTGTGGTCATCATAATCGTATTGATAGTCAAGAAAGAATAAAAATCATTGCTGATGCAGACTCATTTAATAGTCTAGACAATGCTTTAAGCCCTATTGACCCTCTAGGTTTCAAAGACAGAAGAGCCTATGCAGATCGTCTAAGAGAAAGTCAGGCAAGTACAGGAATGAAAGATGGAGTCATTACAGGTCTCTGCAAAGTGGAAACAATGCCTCTAGCACTTGCAGTTATGGACTTTAGATTTATGGGAGGATCTATGGGATCAGTTGTTGGAGAAAAAATAACTAGACTTATAGAAAGGGCTACAACTGAACAACTACCTTTATTAATTGTCTGCGCATCTGGTGGAGCGAGAATGCAAGAAGGGATGCTCAGTCTCATGCAAATGGCAAAGATTTCAGGAGCACTTGAAAGGCATAGAGAAGCAGAACTCTTGTACATGCCTCTACTTACACATCCAACAACGGGTGGAGTTACCGCAAGCTTTGCAATGCTTGGTGATTTAATACTCGCAGAACCAAAAGCTTTGATTGGATTTGCTGGTAGAAGAGTAATTGAACAAACTCTTAGAGAAAAGCTACCTGATAACTTCCAAACAGCTGAATATCTTCAAGAGCATGGTTTTGTAGATACAATAATTCCTCGGACTCAATTCAAAAAAACCTTGTCTAAGCTCTTAAAGCTTCATGGAAGCAAACCCATATAAATTCAAAAATAATGATATTAATCAATATTAGATTCCATGAATAATTCAAATTTTTTTACATATATAATGTTAAATATTAGCTGTATTATTCTTTTTACATTACCTACGAATAAGGCACATTCTTACCAAAGAAACTGGTTAGAAGTCGAGAAGAAAACTGCCAGCAAGCAAATGATCGATATAAATAGTCTAAAGATAAAAAATGATGGAGAAATAAAAATGGAAACCCACTACGAAACAAAATCACAAAAGGATATCTTATACACTATGAAAATTGACTGTAATAAAAGCAAATTTATAGATGTTAAAATCAACAATATTATCCAAAAAGATTCAAAATGGAAAGACATAGAAGGAGATAAACTTATAGAGACTGTCTTAAACAAAACATGTTCAGCATCACTTAATTAAATGTCAAACAACAACAAAGAACCTATTAAAATTGGTATTGCAGGACTAGGCTTCGGTAAGTCTGTACATCTTCCAGCCTTAAAGTCAAATTCCTTATTAGAGCCAGTTGCATTATGGCATCCAACCAATAATGACTTAGAAAAGATATGCGATGAGAACAATTTAAAAGCATTTCGCCAGTGGGATCAACTAACCTCTGATCCTGATATAGATGCTCTAATAATCGCCACACCTCCCTCAATAAGATACGACCTTGCAACTAGAGCGTTAAATGCAGGCAAACATTTGCTCCTGGAAAAACCTGTTGCGCTAAATTTCGACCAGGTAAATGATCTACTTAAATTAGCCCACGCGAAAAGATTAAGTGTAGCTGTTGATTTTGAATATAGAGCTGTTCCATTATTCAATCAATTAAAAAGAATTCTTGACGAAAGATTAATAGGTGAAATCTGGCTTGTGAAATTTGATTGGTTAATGAGTAGTAGAGCAAATCCTTCTCGCCCTTGGAACTGGTACTCAAATGATCAAGAAGGTGGTGGGGTAATTGGAGCTCTTGGTACGCATGCAATTGACATACTTCACTGGTTATTCGGGCAGACTGAAAGTGTTATATCAACCTTATCAACATCTATTAAAGAAAGAACATGCAACAAGACCAATAAACAAAAAAGGGTTTCCAGCGAAGATATCTGTCTTGGTCAACTTGAAATTAAAGATACTTTTACAAATAATTTAATACCCGCTCAATTGACATTATCCTCTGTTTCGAAAGAAGGAAGAGGTTGCTGGATTGAAGTTTATGGGAGCGAGGGAACATTGATTCTCGGAAGTGACAATCAAAAGGATTATGTACATGGCTTTGGGCTATGGCATGCAGAAAAAGGATTACCTATTAGAAATATTTCTGCTGATAGTGATTTAGCCTTTAAAACGACATGGAAAGATGGTCGAATAGCGCCAGTATCACGTATACAACACTTATGGGCTGAAAGTATTTGCGATGGAACCCCAATAATACCTGGATTACTTGAAGGGGCAGCCAGTCAAAAAGTATGTGACAAATTAAAAGAGTCAGCAAAATCAGGAGTAAAACTATTTCTCAGTAAATCGCCAGAAACCCAGAACAGAACAAGACTTTAAAAGATATAAACCGGCAAAAAAAGATCCTAAAGAAACAAATCGAACAATACGATGTATTAAATATCACATAGATATAATCCGTTTTGTGGAAAAATCTTAAGGAAAATTTTCTGGCAGAAATGGCTCTCAGTTACTACGCGGAAGAACTTAAAAAAACAGCGGCTACAATAGCTAGACCTGGAAAAGGTATTCTCGCTGTTGATGAATCAACTAAAACCGTAGGCAAGAGACTTGCTTCTATTGGTGTAGAGAACACAGAGGACAATCGCAAAGCCTATAGAGGCATGCTTTTTACAACTGAAGGGTTGGGTGACTTTATAAGTGGAGCAATCCTTTTTGAAGAAACCTTATTCCAATCCCATCCAGATGGGGAGCCAATGGTTAAAAAACTTGAAAAGATTGGAGTAATCCCTGGAATCAAAGTAGACAAAGGTCTTCGCCCTCTGTCAGGCGGACATGATGTCGAGACTTTTTGTTCAGGTCTAGATGGATTAGTCGAAAGAGCTGCTGATTATTATGCACAAGGTGCAAGATTTGCAAAATGGAGAGCAGTCCTTCAAATAACTGATGACGGATGTCCAACTAATCTCTCAATTCAAGAAAATGCATGGGGTTTAGCAAGATATGCACGTTCAGTTCAAGAATCTGGTCTCGTTCCAATTATTGAGCCTGAAATACTTATGGATGGGGCCCACGGGATAGAAAAGACTGCAAGAGTCCAAGAGCAGGTCATTAAGCAGGTATATATGGCTTGCCAAGAGAACGGAGTTTTACTTGAAGGGACACTGTTAAAACCTTCAATGACAGTTCCTGGTGCTGAATGCCAAGACAAGGCAGATCCACAACAGGTAGCCGAAATGACAATAAGAACAATGGAAAGATCAGTGCCAGCAGCTGTTCCTGGAATCGTTTTCTTATCTGGTGGGCTTAGTGAAGAAGCTGCATCTGTATATCTAAACTTAATGAACAAACTTGAGCGTAAAGCGAAGTGGAATGTTTCATTCTCGTATGGTCGCGCATTACAACACTCTTGTTTAAAAGCGTGGAGTGGTTCAAATCTTGAAGCAGGGCAAAAAGCTCTTATTGCGAGAGCTCAAGCCAATTCAGAAGCTTCTAAAGGTTGTTATGTAACTGGTTCTCAACCTTCTTCAGACGAAGCTTTATTTGTTGCAGGTTACAAGTATTAAATAAGGGCCTAATAAAACAACAGGTAAACCTATGATTAGTTTAGGCGTGCCTGTTGTTTTTTATTTAAGAAATTAAAGTTTTAAGAATTTCAAGTCCTATATCTGAGCCCAATAAATTATCACAAGCTCTTTCTGGATGTGGCATCATTCCAAGTATATTACCTTTTAAATTAGTAATACCAGCTACATTATCTATTGAGCCATTTGGGTTATTTACATATTTGAGAGCAATCAAATCATCATCCTGAAGTTGCTTAAGAGTATTTTCAGAGCATTGATATCTTCCTTCGCCATGTGCAATTGGCAGAGAGATTACATTGTCATGCTGTAAATTTCCAAACCAATCTGCTTTAGTAGAGTTAATAATTAGCTCTGTAGATTCACAAATAAAATTAAGATTTTTATTTCTGGTTAAGGCACCAGGGAGAAGACGAA
>CACILY010000044.1 GCA_902587615.1 uncultured Prochlorococcus sp. | reverse complement strand
TTAAGATCTAATAACGAAACATCTACTACTGAAAAAATAAGGGAATATTGTAAATATATAGCACTATCTAAAAATAAAGATAATAAAATTATCCTTGTAAGCAGTGGGGCAGTTGGTATTGGTTGTAATATTCTTGGAATAAAGAATAGACCTGAAGAGATAACATCTCTCCAGGCAGTAGCTGCAGTAGGGCAAGGACATCTTATGAGCCTCTACCAGAGTGAAATGAATAATTATGGATATAATGTTGCGCAAGTATTACTTACAAGATCAGAGCTAAATAATAGGAATTCATATAAGAATGCTTCCCTAACATTGAATAAGCTCCTTGACTGGAAAATCCTACCTATTGTTAATGAAAATGATGTAATTTCAAGCGAAGAACTTAAGTATGGTGATAATGATACTCTTTCGGCTTTGGTAGCATCAGCTGTTTCGGCAGACCAATTGATTTTATTAACTGATATAGATCGACTTTATTCTTCAGACCCAAAAGTTAATAAATCAGCCAAACCAATTACAGATATTCACCATCCTAGTGATTTAAAAGAAATCCAAAATAGTCCCTCAAATAGTGGAAGGTGGGGAACAGGAGGAATTAAGACAAAACTAATTGCTGCGAGGATTGCTACGGAAAGTGGTATAACTGTTCACCTTGCAGATGGAAGAAATCCCAAATTCTTATGGGAAATCCTTGAAGGGTCTAGAGGAGGTACTGTATTTCATCCGAATCCAAAGCCGATAGGTAAAAGAAAAAGTTGGCTTACACATGCATTAAAACCACTTGGTAGTTTGTTTCTAGATGAAGGAGCCTGTATCGCAATTAAAGAGAAAGGAGCCTCTCTTTTACTTGTTGGAATTAAAAAAGTAGAAGGTAGTTTTGAGGCAAATCAACCAGTAAGCATTAAGAATATAAATGGAGAAGAGTTAGCAAGAGGGATAAGCTCGTTAGGGAGTGCAAGGCTTAGAGAATCAATAGAAAGGCCAGACACCTCAATTAAATCTCCTGTAGTTATTCATCGTGATGTACTTGTACTAACCAATAGACTAATTAGCTCATAAAATAAAAGTACAGTTTAAAGGAATAGGCCAAACCATGCTATTTAGCCAATTAGTAAATGAATTAAAGAAAGGGTCTTCAGGCGTCAAAGAATATAAAATTGCACATGATCCCGTCATATATCAAGCAGCTTCTATTGAAAAGGCGAAATCAAATGAAATCAGCTTCATAGAAAAAGGAAGTTACTTGTTTAATTCAATAAATGAAAGCAATGCATCTGCAGTCCTTATTCCGGATGACATTACACTCATAAATAAAATGAACTCTAAAGGAATATCATGGGTTTCACTAGAGAATCCCAAAATAGGATTTGCTGAGTCATTAGAATTATTATATCCAGATAAAAAGCCAATCGCTTCAATACACAAAACTGCCGTTATAGAAAAAGATGTCAAAATAGGCAAAGAAGTTTATATCGGTCCAAATGTATATATAGGTAAAGGATCTCAAATAGGTAATAACTCTATAATTCATCCAGGTGTTGTTATTTATGAGAAAGTTGATATTGGGGAATATAATGAATTGCATGCCAATTGTGTTATACATAGAAATTCAAAATTAGGAAAATATTGTATAATTAATTCAAATGCTGTTATTGGATCAGAAGGCTTTGGTTTTATCCCTACTCAGAAAGGATGGAGAAAAATGCCACAAACAGGAGAAGTTGTTCTTGAAAGTAATGTTGAAATAGGTTCAGGTTCAATGGTTGATAGACCTTCTGTAGGAGAGACACGAATAGGAGAAGGGACTAAAATCGACAATCTCGTTCAAATAGGTCATGGAGTTATAACGGGGAAAGGTTGTGCTATGGCTTCTCAAGTGGGCATAGCTGGTGGAGCAAGAATTGGTAATAGAGTTATTCTCGCTGGCCAGGTTGGTGTAGGAAATAGAGTTGTAGTAGGAGACGAAGTTATAGCAAGTTCAAAATGTGGGATTCATGCAGATATAGAGCCTGGCAAAATAGTAAGTGGTTTTCCAGCCATATCTAATAAGCTGTGGCTTAGATGCGCTGCGAATTTCAAAAAATTACCAGAAATGGCTAAAAACATAAAACAACTTAATCAGATTAATTCTGATTAATCTTTTACAATTAAATTATTCAGTCCTACCAATGAAAAAATACAACATTGCTTTACTACCAGGAGATGGAATAGGTCCAGAAATTACAAAAGTGACAAAGAAATTACTTCAAACTATTAGTAATAAACATGATTTCGAGATTAAGTTTGAGGAACATTTAATTGGTGGTACAGCTATAGATGAAACTGGAAATCCATTACCTAATGAAACTATAGAAGCATGTAGAAATAGCGATGGAGTTTTAATGGCGGCTATTGGAAACCCTAGATTCGACAAGCTTCCAAGAGAGAAAAGGCCAGAAACGGGTTTATTAAAATTAAGGTCGGATTTAAATTTATTTGCAAATATAAGGCCAGTAAAAATATTTCCTTCACTTGTAAATTCAAGCACTCTTAAATCAGAGATCATAGAGAATGTTGATCTCATTGTTGTTAGAGAACTAACTGGTGGAATTTATTTTGGTCAGCCAAAAGGAAGAATTAAAACAGAAAAAAGTGAAAGAGCATTTAATACAATGAGTTATTCAACTGAGGAAATAAGACGTATATCAAAAATTGCGTTTGAACTATCCAGTAATCGTAAAAAGAGAATTTGCTCCGTGGATAAAGCTAATGTTCTCGATGTCAGTCAACTATGGAGAGATGAAGTAAATAAAATCTCCCTAGACTTTCCTCAAGTTGAATTAACTCATATGTACGTGGATAATGCAGCAATGCAATTAGTCAAAGAGCCCTCTCAATTCGATGTAATTCTTACTGGAAATCTTTTTGGAGACATCCTCAGCGATGAAGCAGCAATGCTAACTGGTTCAATAGGCATGCTTGCATCAGCTTCATTAAACATTGATGGTCCAGGCCTATACGAACCAGTTCATGGATCAGCTCCTGATATAGCTGGTCAAAACAAAGCAAATCCTATAGCCATGATTCTTTCAGCCTCAATGATGCTTAGGATTGGATTAAATGAAAATGATGCTGCAGACGATATAGAACAAGCTGTAAACTCAGTATTAGATAAAGGGCATAGAACATCTGATCTCATAGGGAAATCTAATGACTATTTAGGATGTGATCAAATTGGAGAGAAAATAAATGATGCGATTCAAGCAAAATAGTTCACAATTAAAAATATCTGTCCACACTCTTTAAGAATTTGGTGAGTTGATCTGCAAAAATCTTAAGATCCGTTTTAAAAATAAATGTCCAAAACTCACCCAGTTGTTGCTGTAACAGGCTCTTCAGGAGCTGGCACTAGTACTGTCAAAAGGGCGTTTGAGCATATATTTGCTCGCGAAGAAATAATCCCAGCAGTTGTAGAAGGCGATAGTTATCACCGATTTGAACGGATGCCTATGAAAGAAGCTATGGCTGAGGCCTTATCACAAGGAGAAAATTTCTCACATTTTGGACCAGAAGCAAATCTGTTTGACAAATTAGAGGAATTATTTAAAACCTATGGAAATACAGGTGGAGGCCAAAAGAGATACTATCTTCATAGCCAGGAAGAAGCTCAAGAACATAACTCTAGACTAGGAACAAATCTAGAAGCTGGTCAATTCACTCCTTGGGAAGAGATCCCAAATGGTACCGATTTACTTTTCTACGAAGGACTACATGGTGGAGTAAAAGGTGAGGACTACGATGTAGCTTCTCTTGCAGATTTATTAGTTGGAGTAGTTCCAATAACTAATCTGGAATGGATTCAGAAGATTCACAGAGATAATGCCGAAAGAGGTTATTCCGCAGAAGCAATTGTTGATACTATTCTTAGAAGAATGCCAGATTATATAAATCATATTTGTCCTCAATTTAGTCGGACAGATATTAACTTTCAAAGAGTACCAACTATTGACACATCCAACCCATTTATATGCAGAAATATCCCAACACCTGATGAAAGTTTTGTAATAATACACTTTAGAAAAGGTGCTCGAGAAAAATGGGGAATAGACTTTCAAGATCTTCTAGGAATGATTCATGATTCATTCATGTCTAGCCCAACAAGTATTGTTGTTAATGGTGGAAAGATGGGCTTTGCTATGGAATTAATACTGACACCAATAATTCATAAAATGATTGAAGAGAAAAAGAACTTTAATTAAACACAACTTTCAAAGCATTAAATATAAATATATATAGTCTTCATTAACAAAAATGAATACAGGATTATATCTTTTAGAGTTATTTTCAACTATCTACTTATTAATAATCTTATTATTAATTTCAATAAAGGATATTAATACAATGTCGATACCAGAAAGTTTATTTATACATTTTCTACTTTCTTCATTTGGACTAACATTTCTAAATATATTATTTATAGGTTGGAATCAGACCTCATTAATATTAATTGAACATCTAATTGCAGCAATACTTGC
>CACILY010000043.1 GCA_902587615.1 uncultured Prochlorococcus sp. | reverse complement strand
CTTTTGGTGACGACTAAGACCCAGATCAAATGTTAATGGATCCGATAAATAAGAGTGATTGCTCCTAATAAATAGAAAAGGACTGTTTGCTTTTTTTGAGGTTTTTGATTACCGCTTCTTGCTGATCGACCAACTCGCAAGTAGAAGCAATCACCTAGTCCTTAGGAGACGCTTTAGTGATGTTCATTTGTATGAAAAATGGTTTAATGCTGATTAAGAACCACCAATTCCTGCGACTTCGACTCGCTTATTTTATGCACCGTGTCATATTACTAGCTCTTGAAATAGGCTTCTTGTTACCTACTGCTGTTAATTCTGACAGCTAAGCATTAATGGTTGGTAAATATGCAACTAATAATCGTGTAGGAGGTTATGTGAATATTAGCAATATAACTTTTTTAACTTATGAATCTTGTGTGAAAGAAGGAGAAAGATATGCTGCCAGAAATCCAAAGTGGAATACTTATCATTGTTTGATGGGTGATAAATAAACGACTGCTAATTAGAGATCATTACTGTTCATCTATGAACAACATCTTCCTGGAAACAAGGCAGCAAACAATAATGTGAAGCCAATCATCCAATAAGGTTTCTGCCAAATCATCCAGCATTAGGTTCCCTAAAAAATTATTTGATGTTAATTGGAAGACTTTTTGCATCTTTTATATTGTTTTTTCGTTAGAAATCAAATTCACAATATTTTTCGTTCAATGGCTCTTTTTAAACTTGACTGGGCATTTCCTACTCAGGAATCATCATTTGCAGGAGGAGAAAAATTTCTTGAATATCTTGAGGCTGGTGGCCCAGCGGACGAAACTGAAGGCTTTAAAATTCTTTGGCGTGTAACCAACCCACTTAATGGAACAGGTAGCTTCGTCGCTGAAGCAACTGATATCAGCAAGATGTGGGAACACGCTGCTCCTTGGATCAAAGGGTTTGGATGTATGTGCGAAGTAGAAGCTGTGTTCTCAGACGAGCAATTTGTTACTACTGCGAAAAAAATCTACATATCTTAAGTAATTGACTTATCAACAGTTGAAACCATTTTCAGCTGAATCCTCGGGACTGGCTTAGCTCAGTCCTTTTTTATTAATTAGCCATCATATAAAGAAGAAATCCTACAAGGATAGTGAGCTTTGAACCAATGCCATAAGCAATGATCTTTCCAAATCTTGAACCTCTGGAATAATCAGACAAATGATTATCAGCCTTATCACTTGAAGTCATTTCTAATTAGAGCGAAATGTTAGAGAGAGAAGGAAGTTGCTATGCAGTACAGCTCCCTTAACTCTGATTGGTTCTCTACTTATGGAACCAACGTTCAAAAAATATAACTAGAAATTCTTTTATTAATAGGGCGATTGAGGTAGGGCTAACCAGCACAAAAAGGTAAAACATAGAAAGATAAATAAAGACAAGTAACTATTCGTGAGCTCTCACAGAGCTCACAGTCTCATTTGCTCAATAAAGAAGACAGGCCTGGAAACCTATCTCTTACTGATCGGTGCGACAGGATTCGAACCTGCGACCTAGTACTCCCACAGAAAATCTTGAAAAGAGGTTAAAAAAAGAGCAGTAAAAAAGAAAGCTATAAGATTTTGATATTTGATATAAGTACAAAAGAGATGAGCCTAGAGATCACAGCAGAAGATGCCAAGAAAGCTCAAAAAGATGCTGAATGGGCTTATGGCAATGCAATGGAAAAATTCTACTACTCAATGTTGGAGGTGGTTTTCCTAAGAATTAAAAGTCATTTAAGTGCAAAGGGCTTAAAGAAAGTTTTAGAGGTGGACAAAAAGAGAGAACAAAATGAGAACTTGGGCGTTGAGTTCAGTCAAAAGACTTGGAAAGTTTTAGCAGACTCATGGGTAGGAGCCGAAGGCATCGCTATGACAAAAATTGCTGATCTTTATGGGCTAGAGATTGCGGATTTAGATATATCAAAAGTCGACAAACTTAATCAAAAGCCAAGTCCTCCAAAATGTGACCCCCTTAATTAGAAATTTAGAAGCGCTTTTATTTCCTAGATTTCTTGGCACCTTTTTGGTACCTGGTACAACTCTTGAGAAACCAATCGGGGCGACAGGATTCAAACCTGCGACCTAGTGCTCCTTTGACTAATAAATGGAAACCAACTGAAGATCAGCAGGCAGGTGTTATTTCTCGTGTTAGAGAGCGTGCGATGGCATGACACTCACCAACAAACAACAATTCATCATCTGCGAATAGGCGAAAACAAACCCGATTAGATCGGGCAGTATCACGCCTAATTCTCGACCATACGATTGCTTAACTGTCATCTCTTCTATATCGACGTTTAAAAGTTGCTATTTAATAAAAAAAAGTAGGATGTCTTATGAGTAAAGCAATTGATAAGAGATATCCATTGATGCCATTTGAAAATGAGGATGGACTGTCTACGTTTGATTTGAACCTAATTAATAGGAACAGAAAGAGATATGTCCGCACTCTGAATAGGAAAGATCAATTAAAATCTCCAGAAGATCTATTGAAATTGTTAGAAGGTTGAGCATCAGATACAAGAGCATCAACTACTCCTGTGAAGTTGCCACATCTTTTGATGTATGGCCTCTAAAGAAACTAGTTAATAGTTTTTAAAGTAAAATAGGAAAGCATCAATAGAGTTATCTCCATATTTTGTACGATGTATGTTTTCTTTAGATTTCTGGAGAATTAATATCGGACATTAGTGCAGTTGAAGCTAAAAAGAAGGTTGGTTACTAATGAACTGTCATCCCAATGTCATGCCTCGTTAGTGGATGCACTCATCTTGCAATTGATAGTCAATTTACCGTGAGGTAATAAATTACTTGCATTGTCTAATAGAAATAGATATACATAGGTGACTGCCTCTAATGAATAATGCTCACTCTTATTACAGTATTTTTCTCGCTCTCGTTTGTTGGTCTGGCTGGATGGACCATCACAACTTACGTAACCAAAGAAGATTCCCAGAAGCTTATTAAGGAAGAGCTAGGTAATTTATTTGAAATTACAAAGATGTTCTCCGTATCCATCAAAAGCCTTGTTCAACTTTTACTGAAGGCTTCTTCTAATTCAGGTGGATTAACTTCTAGTAATCCAAATGAAATTGATGATCAGCTATTAAATTTTGTTCCACATACTAAAGAAGAAGAAAAAGCAGCCTAGCTAAGACCTAAAACTATTAATGGAAGGACCTAAAGGTTTGATGGATGCATGGAAGCTCGGCTCATTGCATGAAGAATATAAACGCCTAGAAAAAGATGTTTAATCGTTATTTAACTTGAAATGACGTTCCTAGGAAGAATTTAAGTTCCGAATACTTCTACAAGAAAAATAGAGACTAATTTTTTTCTCTTTTTGCTTTTCTTCTATTCAACAATTTATTTTCTCTATTCCTTTTAAATAAAATCCATTCCAAATCAGGATCACTACAATAGCCAGGGCCTACATAAGCCTTTCGGCCATCGCTATGTTAATAGATGTGTTGGTAAGTTGTTTTCCCCTCCGAATCAACACCATCTAGAAACATAACGATCTGACAATTTCTCGTTCTCCTTAATGACATTTAGAAAGATCTAATTAATTGACCTCGAATGTGACTCCCATCACAGCCGTAATGTCTTTATTGATAGTACTCGTATCATAGGATCCCCAGCTACTTACTCTTGTTGAGTTTGGAACAGTAATTTGGAAAACACCAGTATTAACCTTCCTTACACTGCCAAGTTCTGATCCAGTTTGATAGACAATTGCTTCTGCTCTTATATGAGCATCCTTTGTCGCCTTAGCAAGCATATCTACTCTTTTGGCTGCTAATTGCGTGTAAGTAAACTCTGGTCGCCTGGGGCGTACAAGGACTCCTTTGCCAAGTAACTCACTTATCTTTCTATAAGTTGCATCAATATTAAAAACATCATTACTTTCAATTTCTATCCATTGAGTTGTCACCCATTTCTTAGAAATAATTTCACCTGTTTTAGGATGTTTACTTATTTCTTTTGATGTAGATGCAGGTAATAAAGCTACTGATTGATAGTCATTATTATTAACGCCATAACGATCAAGGAAAGTAATTGTCTTTTCGATAGAGGTCTTATGTTTCTTGTAAGAATCAACCTGAGAGTTCCCTGTCGTTTCAACTTTTATATCCCATTTTGCAATATCACTTTCGATTCGTTCTGTACTCGCTCCTGTGACTGTGATGGTATTAGCAGCAGGTTTTAATCCATCAACCAAAATCTTAGATGCACTTGTAAATCCAATAAGCCCACCAATTGATAAAACTGTTGTAGCGAAAACAAGAGGAGGGGTGCGACGAATAATTTCAACCGCATTAAGAGGTAAAGCTCTTATGAGAGATAGAACTTTCATGGGATTCAATTGTGAGGAGTTGTAATTAGCGAAAAATCAATTCAATTCGTATAAATGAATCTCTGGCTTTTTCTTAATTGACCAAGGAACTGGTATTTCGCTTCCCATCGGTACATTCTTACGAATATTCCGATTTGTGAGTTGGTTCCTGAT
>CACILY010000042.1 GCA_902587615.1 uncultured Prochlorococcus sp. | reverse complement strand
ACAATGTTACTGGCTTAAACAAAGCAAAGGAAAGATTTCAATTGGAAATGGCTCAAAAAACAATACCTTGGACTGTAATTTCTCCTCCAACTTTCGGTACAACTCCTATAAAACCAAGTTTAAAGAAAGGTTTGTCTGACGGTCTTTTCCTAGGCTTTGTTTTAGGAATAGGGGCGGCTTTATTACGTGACCGATTTGATCATGTGTTTCATTCTCCCTCTGAAGTCAAAGAAGAAATCGATCTTCCTTTATTAGGACATATTCCATATGTAGATTTTTTTATGGGAGTTCGTGAAGATCAGAGATTTCTTCTTAAAGAACTTGATGATTCAACAACTGATGAAGGATCTGACGACCAAGTTAAGGAAAAGAGATATCAACGGTTTTTCTATCAAGAAGCTTTTCGTAATCTGTATACTTCCATACGCTTTTTAAATAGTGGTAACCCATTAAGAACGATTGCAATGACAAGCTCTTTACCTGCAGAAGGTAAGTCTTTAGTAAATGTCCTTTTGGCAAAAACAATTTCTGAAATGGGGCTTAAGGTTTTACAAGTCGACGCTGATATGAGAAGGCCACAACTTCATGTTCGACTTGGTTTGAATAATCTCACAGGATTATCAAATATTCTGACCGATAATAATTTAAGTTGGCCTGAAGTAGTTCAAGATGTACCTGATTACAAAGACTGGAAGGTTATATCGGCAGGAACTATGCCTCCTGACCCTACAAGGTTATTAAGTTCTAATCAAATGCATAACCTCGTTTCGGCTCTTAGGAAAGAAAGCTCTTTCGATATTATTTTATTTGACACTCCTCCTGTCTTAGGCCTATCAGATTCTGCTCTGGTTGCAGAGCATTGTGATGGACTAATTCTTCTCATTGGTTTAAATAAAGTAGATCGCTCACTTCCTATTGAGGCAGTAAACCGTGTACAGCAAAGTGGTGGTCAAGTGCTTGGATTAATTACTAATTCTTTGAAAAAACCTATATTTAAAAATAATAATTCTTATGAGATGGATGATATATATAGTCATTATGCAAATGAGGAAGAATCTGGTTTAGATGAAATCGAAAATGATAATTTAGATGATAGATTTGATGATAGAACAAAGCTGATTTATATTAAGTTGAAAAACATATTTAAGAAAATAAAAGATAAGGCAAATGTCTTATTAGAATGGATAGATAATTAAAAACTAATAATGCCTCGTTTTAAAATTGATTGGGTTTTAGTTAATGAGCTGTCTATAGGACCTGCTCCAACTGCTGAAAGACATTTAAGTAGATTGAAAGATAATGGAATTAAATCAATACTGAGTCTTTGCAGCATCGATGAAGCACCTGAGCTAGAAAATATGACCAAAGATTTTGAGTGTTCTAGACTGGTTTTACCTGATCATCGCTCTAGTAGAAAACTGGAGGTCAATGAACTTTTATTGGCTGTTGAGAAATTAGCTAAATTAAAAACTTTTGGCCCTGTATATGTTCATTGCTTTGCTGGTGTTGAGCGCTCGCCCATAGTTTGTATGACATGGTTGGTAAAAGAACATGGCCTAACACCTCAAAGGGCGCTTGATTATTTAATGCAAACTCATCCTGGGACTAATCCTCTCCCTGCTCAGTTCGAGATATTAAGCAGCTTAAGTCTTAAAAAGAATAACTAATATATTATTCTTTTTAAGATCTTATTAAAATTAATATCCAATAATTTATACTAAGAAATAATATGAGAACTATTTTAGTTACTGGGGGATCAGGTTTTATTGGTAGCCATACCTGTTTAGTCCTTCTGGAGAATGGTTATAAATTAGTTGTTGTTGACTCATATATTAATAGCTCTCCAACTTCTTTAAAAAGGGTAATAGATTTACTTGAGAAAAATCATCTAGATGTAAAAAATAAAATTCATATAGTTCAAGCTGACATTAGAGATAAGATGGCTTTAGATAGAATATTCTCTCAAGCTAAATCATCAGGTAATTCAATTGAAGGAGTAATTCATTTTGCCGGTTTAAAGGCAGTAGGAGAATCAATTAATTCTCCTTTATGTTATTGGAGTGTAAATGTTTATGGTTCAATTAACTTGTTGGAAATAATGGATAAATATAAATGTAGGACAATTGTATTTAGTAGTAGTGCAACAATATATGGTTACCCCAAAAGATTACCTATTTTGGAAAATTCTGAAATTAAACCTATTAACCCTTATGGTAATTGCAAGGCTACCATAGAAAAAATATTAGAAGATGTTTACTCTTCTAATAATAATTGGAAAATTGCATGTTTGAGATATTTTAATCCTGTTGGAGCTCATCCTTCAGGTCAAATAGGAGAAGATCCTTTAACTTATCCTAATAACCTATTCCCTTATTTATGTCAGGTTGCAGTTGGTCGAAGAGAAAAATTGAAGATTTTTGGAAACGACTGGCCAACTAATGATGGTACTTGTGTGAGAGATTATATACATGTTATGGATCTTGCAGAGGGTCATTATAGAGCTCTAGATTATTTACTTAGGAATGAATCCAAGTTAATTACTTTGAATATCGGAACTGGTAAGGGGACAACCGTTCTTGAACTTGTTAATACATTTCAAGAGACTAATTCTTGCAAAATTCCATACGTCTTTTCAGATAGACGTCCTGGTGATGCTGCAATCTCTTACTCAGATAATAAATTAGCTAAAACAATTTTAAATTGGTCTCCAGAAAGAACCTTGAAAGATATTTGTCGTGATGGCTGGGCTTGGCAATCTTCTAATCCAAATGGATATTAACGTTATAAATTAATTATTTGTTAATATGATTTATATTTGATAATATTTTCTATACCAATTAACAAATTTGTAAATACCATTTTGAATGGTTGTAGATGGTGTAGTCCCTATCCAAGCTTCAAGTGAAGATGTGTCTGCAAACGTTATTTCAACATCACCAGATTGAATAGGGAAAAATTCTTTTTTAGCTCTTTTCCCTAAAGTCTTTTCGAGTGTATCTATAAAAACAGATAAAGGGACTGGATTTGAGTTGCCTATGTTGAAGATTTTATGAGGTGCCCAGCTTGATGATGGATCAGGATCAGAACGATTAAAAGATCTTTCCAAATTTGGCACTTTGTCTATTAATCGAATTACACATTCAATACTGTCATCAATGAAAGTAAAATCTCTCGTCATCTTTCCATTATTGAATACCTTAATGGGTTTATTTTCCAGTATTGCTTTCGTAAATAGGAATAAAGCCATATCTGGTCTACCCCAAGGCCCATATATTGTAAAAAAACGCAGACCTGTAATAGGGATTTCATAAAGATGGCTATAGCTATGAGCCATTAATTCATTTGATTTTTTTGTTGCAGCATAAAGACTTATCGGATGATCAACATTTTGTTTTTCGGAAAAAGGTATTGCTGTATTTCCCCCATATACAGAGCTACTACTTGCGTAGAGAAGATGATTTACTTCTTGCTCCTTGCATCTTTCTAGGATATTTCCAAAACCAACTAAATTTGATTGAATATAAGTAGATGGATTCTCTAGCGAATATCTAACTCCAGCTTGTGCGGCTAGATGAATAACTGTTGAAGGTTTATGTTCTTTAAAAATTTTTTTTAACCCTTCATTATCTACCAGATCAACCTTGATGAAGATAAAAGTTATTCTTTCTTTTTCGGAAATTTTTTTTAATTCTTTAAGACGGTCTTCTTTTAATTTTGGGTCGTAATAAGAGTTTAAATTGTCAATCCCTATTACAGGTTTTCCTATCTCTAAAAGCCTTTTTGCTAGGTGATATCCTATGAAGCCTGCAGATCCAGTAATAAGAGTATTCATTATTGAATTGTAAACTTAAAATGATTTGTTAAAATTTTGTTCCAATATTAATACCATATGATTGAGTGGTTGATTTTAGTAGCTGACCAATATCTATAAAATTCAAGCTATTAGTAGTATAAATATCTATGTATGTACTTTCTACTGGTAATAATCTTAGTGCTAAAGTCCAATTGCTTTCTCCTTCTGAAATAGAAATATTCGATTCAGGTATAAATGATAATCCAGGAATTATCTCCCAGTTTAAACCAGCACCAATACTTGAAGGGTTTCCATTACCGCTAAAGGCTAATTTAGGATTAATATTTAAATCTAATTTTTTAGTTAGCTCATAAGAATTTATCATTTCTCCAAATAACCATCCCCATCCTCTTGCTCTTCCAGCGCTAATTCTAAAACCGCTAGTCAAAGCATCTCCACGTTCTTCAGAGAATAAGATTGCAGTACCTCCTCCTCTAATCATAAGTTCATTCTGGTTATGGAATTTCTTATATAATTGACTATTAGGACTAGTATATTCCCGTATCTTTGCGGCAGAGATATCAAAATTAAATAATTTTGACACACCCCAATCTTTTCTGAAGAACCAAGATCCTTTCCCCTCGTAACTAAGTTTTACTTTATGTTCTCCTGTTGGAACTATCTGAGCATTTGCTACTGATAAACCATCTTTAATTCTTGCTACTCTTTCTCTTTTGTTCTTGTTAAATCTTGGTGAGTCAGTATTTGTCGGTGTATAAATTAATCTTCCACCGTATAAAACTTCATTTTCACTAGGTAATGCTATAACCGATGTTGCAGGCGATCCTCCAAAACCATTTGTTAAATAAGCCTCAAAGGATATTTTAGGATCTAATGAGTAATTAATGCCCCCAGTAAATATAGTTTGCCTATTGAAACTCAGATCGTTTTCAAAATGATTATTCCCTGGACCAAATGGAAAGAATGCTGAGCCAAACGTTTTTATTTTAAAAATAGGTTTGTAAGCAACCCCAACTCCAATACCAAACGTATCTCCATAAAATTTGCCGCTACCAAGTGTATTTCCTTGAGAGTCTGGAAGGAAAACCATCCTAGGAGAAAAAGATATTTCTATAGGGTTGGCTGCATACCAAGTCATTGGTAATGAAATTGAACCAACTAAGTTACTATTGTTTACCTCATCCAAAGTTGAATTGAAAATATTGTTTGACTTTGAAGTGCATCTATATCTATTGCAACCTCCACTCTTTATATCCCAATTTTCAATAGAACCATCAACAGATATCTTAAACTTTTTTGTATTTAGTGTTTGTAGTTTCATTCCAAACCCATAGCTTATCCATCGATTGGCTGGTTGTATAGAACGTCCTACAATTCTCCTATGAAGAGGATCATCACTATGTGTGTAAAAAGTACTTATCATAAGTTTATCTGATATCCCAAGATTAATTAAGCCTGTATAGTTTTGG
>CACILY010000041.1 GCA_902587615.1 uncultured Prochlorococcus sp. | reverse complement strand
TCTTTCAACTAGTCTGCCATGGTGATTCCTATCCTGTTGTTATAGCTAGGGGTGGAAGATATGATCAAATAGTTAGGACCTTTAGCAAGGATAAGTCATTAGCTAATGGAGTAGGATTTAGTTTCGCTATAGATAGCATAAGAGAAATCGTGAAAGAAGGTGAAATTCGAAAAGACAGAAGTAAAGCTGTACTAATTGCATATCATAAAGATAAAAGATTTGAGGATGCACTTAATAAGCAAAGAGATCTTCAACAAAAGGGTATTACAGCATTAATTTCCCACGAATCGTTCAACAATAAAGAAGAAGCAGAATCCAAATGTGATAGTTTAAATAATTGCGATATTGAGTGGATAGATTAATAATATTCTAAAAGTATTATTATATAGTATGTTCGGAGAACAGTACAATATAATATTGAAATCCAGAGACTAAAGTATTATCATAATTAAATCAATTAGTACATCATGACATTTTTAGAAGAAGGTCAAATTAAGATCCATACGGAAAACATCTTTCCAATAATTAAGAAAGCCGTTTATTCTGATCACGAGATATTTTTAAGGGAACTGGTAAGTAATTGCGTTGACGCTATTAACAAACGTCGCATGGCATCCATTGCTGGAGATTGTAGTGATGGTGACGAAGGAGCAATCAATATTTCTATTGACAGAGAAAAACATTCATTAACTTTTTCGGATAATGGAATTGGAATGACAGCTGATGAGATTAAAAAATATATTAATCAAGTCGCTTTTTCAAGTGCCGAAGAGTTTTTAGAAAAATATAAAAAGGATAATGATAGTTTTATTGGTCATTTTGGGCTTGGATTCTATTCAAGTTTTATGGTTGCATCAAAGGTTGAAATTATTACTAAATCAGCTGTAAAAGATTCTACAGCTATAAAATGGAGCTGCGATGGATCACCCAATTTCAAATTAGAGAATCATGATCGTGAGGAAATTGGTACAGACGTAATTCTTTATCTTATGGAAGAAGAGCATGAATATATAGAACCATCCAGAATTAAGACACTAGTTTCCAAATATTGTGACTTTATGCCAGTAAAGATTTCATTAGAAAATGAAGTTGTTAATAAACAAAACCCACCATGGAGAAAAAGTGCAAATGAACTTAAAGATCAGGATTACATAGAATTGTATAAATATCTATATCCATTTCAAGGAGAGCCATTACTTTGGGTACATTTAAATACTGATTATCCATATAACTTACAGGGTATCCTTTACTTTCCTAAGTTATCAGGTAGATCCGATTGGGAGAATGGTGATATCAAGTTATATTGTAATCAAGTATTTGTTAGTGATTCTATTAAAGAAATAGTTCCAAGATACCTTACCCCACTTCGTGGTGTTATAGATTCTACAGATATACCTTTAAACGTAAGTAGGAGTGCACTTCAAACTGATAGAAGAGTTCGCTCCATAGGTAACTTTGTCTCAAAGAAAGTAGCTGATCGATTGAAATTGTTAAAAACAGAAAATCAAGAATTTTATGGAGAAATATGGGACTCTATATCACCTTTCATAAAAATAGGTGTAATGGAAGATGAAAAGTTTGCTCAACAGATATCTGACATTATATTGTTCTCAACAACATCGACTGATAACGATGAGCAATTAATAAAAACAAAAGATAACACATATACAACTATTGATTCGTATTTAAAAAGATTGCCAGAAGATTCTGCAAAAAGGATACTTTATTGTACTGATGAAATATCTCAAAAGAATCTTTTAAACTTATGGGTTAATCAAGGTTCGGAAGTACTCAAAACTGAGACCGTTATAGATACACAGTTTATACCTTGGCTTGAATCAAAAGATGATTCAATTAAATTTCAAAGAGTTGATGCGGAACTGGATGAAGATCTACAGGAAAAAGTTTCAGAGCTCGTAGATAAAGAAGGTGAAACGGAATCAGATGCTTTGAGAGAACTTATAAAAAATGCCTTAAAAGATGAAAAAATCACAGTAAAAGTTCAATCCATCAAGGGAGATGAAGCACCTCCAGCAATGATCCTTCTTCCTGAACAAATGAGAAGAATTAACGATATTGGAGCGTTAATGGATCAAAGACTTCCAGGATTGCCTGATCACCATATTCTTCTGATAAATAAAAAACATTCACTTATAAAAGGATTGTTAAAACTAAAAACTAGTTCAATCATCCTTAATTCCAGTGGAGACCAAAGCCCATCCTCAGATTTGAGTTCTCAGATTGCAATACACCTGTATGACATGGCTCGTTTATCAGTCGGCGGACTTGAATCCGATGAACTCACCGATTTTCAGAATAGGAATTCAAAATTATTTGGAGAGTTGATGGAAAAAGCCTTGTAGCTAATCATCTATAATGTTACTGAAATTCATTTTGTTCTAAGAGCAAAAATAAATTATGTCCAGGGTATGCCAACTATCAGGCACTAAAGCTAACAACGGCATGTCTGTGAGTCATTCACATATACGTACCAAAAAACTACAACAGGCCAACCTTCAACAACGAAAACTCTGGTGGGCTGAAGGGAATAAATGGGTAAAACTTAGAGTGACTACTCGGACTTTAAAAACAATTCAAAAAAAAGGACTTGGTAAATACGCTCAATCTCAGGGAATTGACTTATCTAGTTTTTAATATTTCGCTTATTGAGCATTTCAAATAAATATCATCTAATTTACTTTACTATTTAGCTCCAGTCCTATAGGTTAACATTATATTAACCATATAAGTACTTTAATAATAATCTAATCATGCATGAACTATCACTAGGAACTTGGTTTATCCATATAGCAACAGTCCTTGAATGGACATTGGCAATAATAGTAATTAGTCAAATTGCGTCTAAATCAAATTCAAAACATCTTAATTGGTTATCCATAGCAATGCTTCCTAATCTTGCAAGTGCTATGGCAGCTATTACATGGCATATATATGATAATGATCCAGCACTTTATGGTTTAGTTGTACTACAAGCAATTTTGACAGTCATAGGAAATTCATCATTAGCTTTAGCGTTATTTTATATATTTAAGCAGGAGAAAGCAGAAGCATGTTAATTATCCAGAATAATCATATTCTAGAAATTCTTGGGCAAGTTGACCCTAGTCCTTTCTTCATATCTTCATTAATTCCTTATTTAGTTTTTCTTTATTTTGCGCAAAAGAGTGAAACAATTCCTAAAATCTCGCTCTGGGGTTTCCGTTTGACTTTGCTTTTCGTATTCATGACAATAGTACTTGCTATCTGTGCTCTTCAGTTTTATGACGCAGAGCTAACAAACATAGATTATCTCCATGGTACTGCTGAAGCATTCTTAACGTTAAGTGATGCCTTAGTTCTTTGGGGATTCGTTCAGTTATTAAATGACAAACAAGTAAATAACTCTTAAGCGGATCGCTTGAATTTGGCGAAAGAGCCTTTTTTAGTAGAGAATAGATAAGTAGCAGATTACGAGTAATGATCACATCTCTTTTGGCAGCGGCAGATCCAGTAACTTTCCAATGGTCTCCCAAATGTGCAGTAGTAATGATCATATGCAATGTTCTTGCATATGCTATAGCCAGGGCAAATATAGAGAAACCAAATGAAGGTTTTCCAATGCCTAATCCTCAATATTATGGTGGCTTAAGTCATGGATCATTCGTTGCGGCGAATTGCTTAGGACATGTATTAGGAATAGGTTCTATATTAGGTCTTGCAGCAAGGGGTGTCTTATAAAGAATTAAAAGCCATAAAAATAGGCCACAATTTTATATGTGGTCTATTTTTATGGTCATTATCATTAATTAATTACTAAAAAGATGTAGATGATTGATTATTAATAGTTAAAGTATCATCTTTGTTCCAACCAAAACGCTTGGTAATTCTATTTGCCATTTGAACAGGAGTTAAACCGAGAGCTTCTTTACTTTGATCAGGCGATGCATGGTCGACCAATTTGTCAGGTATACCAATTCGTAATAATTTGACTGAGATATCATTATCTGAAAGTGATTCTAAAATGGCGGCTCCAAAGCCTCCTTCAATAGATCCCTCTTCCATTGTTACTACCCTTGTAATTCTCTGAGCTAGAGGGTGAATAAGTTCTCTATCCAGCGGCCTAAGGAAACGAGCATTAATAACAGTTGCGAAGATTCCAGAATCTCTCAATATAGCTGCTGTTTTAAGAGCTTGTGAAACCATCGAACCGTAGGCAACTATTAATACATCATCTCCTTCTATAAGGATCTCGCCATTTCCAATTTCTAAAGGTTCCCATCCTTCTTCCATTAGAGTGACGCCTTCGCCTGAACCTCTAGGAATTCTTAAAGCAATAGGTCCGTTATGATTGAGACAGGTGACTAGCATCCTCTGAAGCTCTGCTTCATCCTTAGGTGCCATGACTGTAAAATTGGGTACTGATCGTAAGTAACTAATGTCATATTGACCTTGATGAGTTGGACCGTCAGCCCCAACAATGCCCGCTCTATCAAGAACAAAAGTAACAGGTAAATTTTGTATACCAACATCATGAATGACTTGGTCATACGCACGCTGTAAAAATGTGCTGTAAATTGCTACTACAGGTTTTAACCCATCACATGACATGCCTGCAGCAAGAGTAACGGCATGTTGTTCAGCAATACCAACATCGACGTATTGATTAGGAATAGCCTTCTGCAAAATATCTAAACCAGTTCCTGTAGCCATTGCTGCTGTAATACCAACAATAGTGTTGTCTTGCTCACAAAGCTTAACTAAAGTCTGGCCAAAGACTTTACTGTAGCTAGGTGGTTTAGGTTTATTGGATGGAATAGATTTACCAGTAGTTAAGTCAAATTTTGACTGAGCATGATACCCAACTTGATCAGCTTCTGCATAAGGATAGCCTTTACCCTTGGTTGTTAAAACATGAACTATTACTGGTCCTCCTACTCTATGGGCTGTGCTAAATGTTTTGATCATTTGAGAAATATTATGACCATCAATTGGGCCTATATAAGTAAAACCCAATTCTTCAAATACGGCTCCTACTTTAGGAACAGCTAATCGTCTAACACTGCCAGTTAATGATTTAATTTCTTCAGGTATTTCTCCTCCCATAAAAGGTAAATTCTTTACGCTTTCCTGCACACTGTCCGAGATGAACTGCACAGGTGGGCTTAATCTCATACGATTTAAATATGAAGATAGTGCTCCAACTGGTGGAGATATCGACATGTCATTATCATTAAGTACGACTAAAAATGGTGTATTGGGAAGATGACCAGCATGATTTATAGCTTCTAATGCCATTCCACCAGTGAGAGCACCATCTCCAATAACTGCTACACATTTATGATTTTTATTTTGATTATCTCGTGCTAATGCCATACCTAATGCTGCTGATATAGAAGTACTAGCGTGACCTGCACCAAAATGATCAAATTTACTCTCAGCACGCTTGAGATATCCAGCCACACCTTTTTGTTGTCTTAAAGAATCAAAATTGTTAAATCGTCCAGTTATTAATTTATGAGGATATGCTTGATGTCCTACATCCCAAACAACCTTATCTACATCCAAATCAAGCGTTTGATATAAAGCAAGGGTAAGCTCCACTACACCTAATCCTGGCCCTAAATGGCCTCCGCTTGTAGAGACAACTTGTAGATGACGTTCTCGAATCTGACAAGCAACTTCTTCTAGCTGAGCTATCGTCAAGCCATGAAGCTGATTAGGATGACTTAAGTCGCTCAAAAGCATATTTAAACTTAATCTATATATATTGTTCAATCTACGAGGTCTTATGCCCATTTCGATCATTTCTTGAATAATAAATATGGATTGTAGAAATCTTTTTAATCGCGAAATCAACTGATAAAGCAATGGAAAATTATTTAAAAAAAATTCTAAAAGCACGTGTTTATG
>CACILY010000040.1 GCA_902587615.1 uncultured Prochlorococcus sp. | reverse complement strand
TTGAAACGACCATTGCAAAGAATTCTATTTACTAAAGCCAAGCGGAAAAGTTAGGTTTGATTTATGGTGAAAACTCCTATTAAAAATAATTGGCCTTACTGCGATAGCAGTTCCCCAGAAGGCTTAGTTGGAGAAAAAGACGCTTGCGGAGTCGGTTTCTTAGCTCAAATTAAAGGACAAAAAAGCAATTGGATCCTGCAGCAAGCCCTGAGGGGTCTGAATTGCATGGAACATCGAGGTGGATGTGGGGGTGATAGTAATTCTGGAGATGGAGCAGGCATACTTTGCGAAATTCCTTGGGGCTATTTCAAAAGCATATGGCCACAATCGAAAAATGTTCCTGAAATTTTTACTGGAGTCGGCATGCTTTTCATGCCTCAAGAACCTGCACGGCGTGCAAAAGCCAGAGAATTTTGCGAAGAGGAAGCAAGAACTTTAGGATTAATTTCGCATGGATGGAGAGATGTTCCAGTCAACGTCTCTGTATTAGGGCCTTTAGCAAGAAGTACAGCACCTTTTATTTCTCAATGGCTTATCGAAGGCCAAAAAAAGGGAAAAGAATTAGATGCAATTCTTTTTCGTCTCAGACGACGAATTGGTAAGAAGGTTAAAGAAGCATGGGGAGAAAACTCTTTTGATTTATACATTGCTTCTTTAAGTTGTCAAACCATTGTCTATAAAGGAATGGTGCGATCTGAAATCCTTTCATCTTTTTATCAAGATCTACAAGATAAACGCTTTGAAGTTTCATATGCCATTTATCACAGAAGATTTAGTACCAATACTCTTCCTAGATGGCCCTTAGCTCAGCCAATGCGCTTATTAGGACATAATGGCGAAATAAATACTCTTCTTGGTAATTTAAATTGGGCAAAGGCAACTGAAATCAATCTAGATAAGGTATGGGGTGATAAGGCAGAAGACTTAAAACCTATTGTTAACTCAGATTTCAGTGACTCTGCCAATCTGGATTCAATGCTCGAACTTTTCGTACGTAGTGGCAAGCCTATTACAGATAGTCTACTCACACTTGTTCCAGAGGCGTTTAGAGACCAACCAGAATTAAATAACAATCCCGAAATCACTGCTTTTTACGAATATTCTGCAGGGATACAAGAATCTTGGGATGGACCAGCTTTACTTGTCTTTACTGATGGATCAAGTATTGGAGCCACACTTGACAGGAATGGCTTACGTCCAGCTCGTTACTGCATTACCCATGACGATTTTGTGATCATGGGATCCGAAACAGGTGTTGTAGAAATTGAAGAAAGTCGAATAATTGAAAAAGGTAGATTAGGGCCAGGTCAAATGCTTGCAGTGGACCTGGAAAAGAAATGTCTTTTACGTAACTGGGAAGTAAAAAAGGAGACCGCTAATAGACACCCCTATATCAATTGGATCAACACAAAGCATTTACATCTCTCTGAACAGCAATGGGAAGTCAAAACGCAATTAGGAAAACTAGAGCTATTACAACAACAAACTGCATTTGGATTTACCGCTGAGGATTTTGACTTCATCATCACAGCTATGGCTGGAGGAGCTAAAGAACCTACCTACTGCATGGGAGATGATATTCCACTTGCAATCCTCTCTACAAAGCCACACCTTCTTTATAACTACTTTAAACAAAGATTTGCTCAAGTAACCAATCCACCAATCGATCCATTAAGAGAAAAATTAGTAATGAGTCTTGAAATGCATTTAGGAGAACGAAGTTCTTCTCTTCTGCAACAACAACCTAATTCAAAACTCATTCATCTAAATAGCCCCATCCTGAACGAACAAGAATTAAACAAATTAAGTCAATTAGATCTTAAGACAAAAAGACTATCAATTTTAATGCCTATTAGTGATGGATCCAAGGGCCTAGAGGTCAACCTAAAACGTCTGTATAAAGAAGCCGAAATTTCAGTGCGGAACGGAGCAGAAATTCTTATCCTTTCTGATCGAGGTGTCAATGCAAATCACACATATATATCTCCTCTCTTAGCAGTTGGTGCGGTTCATCATCACCTACTAGATAAAGGCCTACGGCTAAGAACTTCATTAGTCATCGAAACTGCCCAATGCTGGAGCACTCATCACTTAGCATGTTTAATCGGCTATGGGGCCAGTGCTATATGTCCTTGGCTAGCATGGGAAACTACTCGCCATTGGTGGGAACTGCCAAAGACTCAAAAACTTTTTGAAACAGAAAAGCTTCCAACACTGAATATAGAAGAGGCACAAGCTAATTTAAAAAAAGCACTCGAAGACGGTTTAAGAAAAATACTTTCCAAAATAGGTATATCTCTTCTCTCCAGCTATCATGGAGCACAAATTTTTGAGGCAATAGGTATAGGGGCAGATTTAATAGATATTGCATTTAAGGGAACGACAAGCAGAGTAGCGGGTCTTACTCTAAAAGAATTAGCAAGCGAGACATTATCTTTCCATTCCAAAGCCTTCCCAGAACTGGATCGCAACAAACTAGAGTTTTTAGGGTTTGTTCAATATCGCAATAATGGCGAATTTCATTTAAATAATCCTGAAATGTCAAAGGTACTGCATACCGCAGTCAAAACAGGACCAGGCTATGATCATTTCTCTACATATCAAAATCTTTTAGAAAGTCGACCTGCAACTGCATTGCGGGATCTACTTGAATTCAAGTTCGCAGATAAACCATTACCGTTAGATCAAATTGAAAGTGTCGACAGTATTTGTAAAAGATTTTGTACAGGCGGAATGAGCTTAGGTGCACTTTCTCGAGAAGCGCATGAAGTACTTGCTGTTGCTATGAATCGTATAGGAGGAAAAAGTAATAGTGGAGAAGGAGGAGAAGATCCTGCCCGTTTCAAAGTACTTGAAGATGTTGATCACAATAACCTCTCTCCAACATTGCCAACCATAAAAGGTCTTCTCAATGGGGATACAGCTTGTTCAGCAATTAAACAAATTGCCTCGGGGCGTTTTGGTGTCACTCCCGAATATTTAATCAGTGGTAAACAACTAGAAATAAAAGTTGCTCAAGGTGCCAAGCCTGGAGAAGGAGGACAACTACCAGGTCCCAAAGTTGACCCCTATATTGCCAAACTTCGAAATAGCAAGCCTGGAGTTGCTCTTATTTCACCTCCGCCTCACCATGACATCTATTCAATAGAAGATTTAGCCCAATTAATCCATGATCTTCACCAAATCAACCCGACTGCGAAGGTAAGCGTTAAATTGGTCGCTGAAATAGGCATAGGAACAATTGCAGCAGGAGTAGCAAAAGCAAATGCAGATGTTATACAAATCTCAGGACATGATGGAGGGACTGGAGCATCTCCTTTAAGTTCTATCAAACACGCCGGATTACCTTGGGAATTAGGCCTTACGGAAGTCCATCAATCATTGCTCAAGAATGGATTACGTAATCGAGTTTTACTTAGAACTGATGGCGGACTTAAAACTGGTTGGGATGTAATTATCGCAGCATTATTAGGAGCTGAAGAATATGGTTTTGGAACAGTTGCCATGATTGCAGAAGGCTGCATCATGGCCCGAATATGTCACACAAACAAATGTCCTGTAGGAGTAGCTACTCAACAAGAAGCATTAAGGAAACGTTTTCCAGGGATGCCTGAACATGTTGTTAACTTTTTTATTTTCATTGCAGAAGAAGTACGACAGTTAATGAGTCTTCTAGGGGTTGCACGCATGGAAGATCTAATTGGAAGAACTGATCTTCTAGAGGAGAGAACGGTCAACCTTACAAAGACTCAAAAACTTGACTTAACAAGTTTAATAAAACCTAGTGAAAACCTATCTGAGAGATCATGGCTCAATCATAAAGTTACTGCTCATGAGAATGGACATGTTCTTGAGAATGAACTTCTTCGTAATGAGAATATAATTAACGCAATTGCAAAACATAGGGACACAAATCATAAAATCAAAATTATCAATACCGATCGAAGTGTTTGTGCTCGTTTATCAGGTGAAATAGCCAAACGTCATGGGAATAAAGGCTTTAAAGGGACAATAAATTTAACTTTCACAGGAGCGGCCGGGCAAAGCTTTGGAGCATTTCTTATAAAAGGTTTAAATATTCTATTAATTGGGGAAGCCAATGACTATGTAGGGAAAGGTATGAATGGAGGTCTTATTAGTATTATTCCGCCATTAAACGATATAAAGGCTACACATCAAGTAATTCTTGGAAATACCTGTCTTTATGGAGCGACCGGTGGTGAGTTATTTGCATTAGGAAGAGCAGGAGAACGCTTTGCTGTCCGAAATAGTGGATCTCACGCTGTTATTGAAGGTACTGGGGATCATTGCTGTGAATACATGACGGGAGGTATAGTAGTAGTTCTTGGCTCTACAGGACGTAATGTTGCCGCAGGCATGACTGGCGGAATAGCATTCTTTCTCGATGAGAAAGATACTCTCAAAGAAAAAGTCAACACAGAAATAGTGGAAATATATAGATTGTCTACAAATGAGCAAGAGTCAATTCTTAAGCCACTACTTCAAAAACATTTAGAACAAACACATAGTTTAAAAGTTAGTCAAATCCTCAACAATTGGAATAACTGGAAGACATATTTTAAAATTCTTGTTCCTCCAAGCGAAAAAAGCAAATTAGGTATCGAGAATATGTCACAAAAAGTCTGCCTATAATTACTTTTCAGCATGCCTTGGTTCATAAAAACTGAAAGATTTACTAAATCTACACTTGAATTATCACCTAAAGAACGAGCTATTTTCATAGACCAACACAAGTCATGGGTCATTCAATTGCAGGCCTCAGGTGAACAAATAAGCAGCGGTTACTTAGTAAATGCAGAAAGTCTTCCTGGAGGAGGAGGATTATTAATCCTAAAAGCTAATTCTTTTCAAACTGCGAGATCTCTTATAGAGCAAGATCCTATGATCACGAATTCATTAGTTACTTGGTCTATCCAAGAATGGATTCCTATCGCTGGTGGGGTATTAACCTAGTTATTTGGGATGAGTCGCCATTAACTTCTTAACTTCACCAGCATGATAACTACTACGAGTGAGAGGAGAACTTACCACCTGTAAAAAACCAAATTGGTCTTCTCCAGTAAGTCGATATACATCAAACTGCCTAGGAGAGACAAATCTGTCCACAGGCAGATGTTTTGGACCTGGTGAAAGGTATTGACCTATCGTGACAATATCTACTTTGTGCTCTCGCAAATCGGCCAAAACTTCGATTACTTCTTCATCTGTTTCTCCTAGACCAACCATTAATCCAGATTTTGTGTAGACCTTAGGCCAACCATCTCTAACTCTATCTAAAAGTTCTAATGAACGCTCATATATAGCTTGAGGTCGAACTCTCTTATAAAGTCTCGGCACCGTCTCAATGTTGTGATTAAGTACATTTGGAACTGCATCAAGAATGATTTTCAAAGCATCCCAATTGCCGCATAAATCTGGAATAAGAAGTTCAATAGTCGTATGAGGAGAAATTTTTCTTACAGCGCAGATACATTTTAAGAATTGACTTGCACCTCCGTCTTCTAGATCATCCCTATTAACTGATGTAATTACAACATGTTGAAGATTCATTCTCGAGACTGCTTCTCCCAATCGTTGGGGCTCAGTTGGATCTAATTCACGCTTACTTCTATCAAAAGATATATCGCAATATGGGCATGCTCGAGTGCAGGCAGGACCCATAATTAAAAATGTCGCAGTTCCTCCTGCAAAACACTCGCCAATATTTGGACAACTGGCTTCTTGACATACGGTATTTAATTTCAGGTCAACTAAGAGATCTGCTACGTCTCCAATACGTTGCTGCTGTGGAGCCTTAACACGTAACCAATCGGGCTTGGGCAAGACCTTTCCTCTAACAAAAGAACTTTAGGTGCATCTTGAAAAATAAACTTGAAGTATTGATTTTCTAATAAATGCAATACTTCTTATATACGGCTGGGTCAATTCCTAAAATCAAAACCTAATAAATTTAATATCCTCTAGGGGTAAGAAAAAAGCAATCTCTTAATTTACTAAAACTATTACCTATAAGAATCAAACTCAACATATCAACTTTGTCAATTGGAGTATTCGCAAGAGAATGAATGAATATCTCTTCATTAGGTCTGGAAAGTTGGCGAGCTATGGCTACTGGGGTATTAGGAGAGCGATGCTCCTGCAAAATCTCCAAGGCCCTTAATAATTGCCACTTCCTTTGCTTTGATCTTGGATTATAAAAAGCAATAACAAAATCGCCTAAAGCAGCATGCTTAATACGTTGTTCAATTTGTTCCCAAGGAGTCAGTAAGTCACTAAGACTAATTGCACAAAAATCATTCATAAGAGGCGCACCAACTTTCGCGGCAGCCATTTGAAGTGCACTAATTCCTGGATGCACTTCAAAAATCGGCCTCTCCCTAATAGGCTGATCTAATAAAAGTTCTAATGCAAGTCCAGCCATACCATATACACCACTATCGCCTGAAGAAATAAGCGCAACTC
>CACILY010000039.1 GCA_902587615.1 uncultured Prochlorococcus sp. | reverse complement strand
TCGTAATGCTTCGATAGAGAAAATTTAGAGGCAATCGGAATAACAATTTTACGTAAATAATTTTTCTGAAACCAAGAACTAAAAGTGTTTTTCTTATGAACTCTAAAATCAAGAATACCTGCTTTTGCATTAGGTTTTAATAAGTCGTAGATAACTTGTAACCCTATAAAAGGGTCATCAAGATTTCTTAAACCATATGACATAACAGCACCATCAAAACATTCCGAACCTAAGTTCAATTGAGAAATATCATTTTCTATCCAATTAATAGATAAACAAGGTTCTTTTAAAGCTCTTTGCTTTGCAATTAGGAGTGTTTTTTGAGCATAATCGACACCAAAAACTTCTCCATCAGGGTTTACTAATCTAGCTAACCCCAAAGTAAGATCACCGGTTCCACAACACAAATCTATCCATCGTTCTCCTGGCATAGGTTGTACAAAAGCTAACAATTTTTTTTTCCAAACTCTATGTAATCCAAAACTCAAAAGATCATTTAAAAGATCGTATCGTTGAGATAGCTCATTAAATAAATTTTCAACTTTTCTCTCTTGAAAAAAATTCATAAAAGACAATCAGGAGCTGGTAATGAATATTTAAAGAAATCAATACAAATTAATTATTCTTAGCACCTCTAGCTATCAAAGAAGATAATAAAATAGATAATCTTTATATCGTTTAATCACTTCTCAATTGGACGAATTAATAAGTTTTGTGCAATCAAATAATTTTTAATTTCATCCACAGTCAATTCACCATCATGTAAAAGAGAAGCAAGTAAGGCAGCAGAAGCATCTCCTTTAGTAAAAGCTTCTTCAATATGTTTCAGAGAGCCTGCACCTCCCGAAGCTATTACTGGAATAGAAACAGCCTTGGCAATACTTCTAGTTAATTCCAAATCATACCCCTGCTGTGTTCCATCTCCATCCATGGAAGTAAGAAGGATCTCACCAGCTCCCAATTGGGCAACTTGTCGCGCCCAATCAATTGCATCCAAACCAGTATTTTTCCTTCCTCCATTTACAAAAACATCCCATCCCGCTTCTGTTGATTCTTTTTTTCTTGCATCTATAGCAACAACAATGCATTGACACCCAAAAATATTCGCAGCTTTAGAAATAAGTTCTGGATCTCGAACCGCAGAGGAATTAAGACTGACTTTGTCAGCTCCCGCTCTTAACAATTCTGTAATAGCAGCAATTGAACTTATACCTCCCCCAACAGTAAACGGAATAGTGACTTCTTCAGCGGTCCTCCTAACCACATCAATGAGGGTGCCCCTTCCTTGATAACTTGCCGCTATATCAAGAAAAACTAATTCATCTGCCCCAGCATTACTGTATCTACAGGCAAGTTCTACAGGATCACCAGCATCTCGAAGCCCTACAAAATTCACACCCTTCACTACACGTCCATCTGCAACATCTAGGCAAGGAATTAAACGAAGGGCAACCATTTAGAAAAAAAAAGAAGACTATGAGGAGAAGAAACTGTTAAGGTTGCCCAACCTTCTTAGTCTTGCAAGCAATGCCAAAGACAGCAACTCTTACGAGAATTGGATCTCGAATCAAGATTAATCTGGAACAAGTTCGTGATCGTATACCTCCAAATTTGATAAAAAAGCTTGAAGAAGACCCTAGAGGAACGGTTTTGGATTACAAGATGACAGATGGGACCGGAATTGGTGTAGTAATTAAACTTAGTGATGGAACGAAGAAATGGTTCTTTGAAGATGAAATCAAAGGTTCATGAGGATTAAAAAGTGAGTGATGCACGACAACTCCTTGGCATTAAAGGAGGCTCTGAAACAAAGAATATCTGGAAGTTGCGATTGCAACTAATGAAACCAATCACATGGATTCCCTTGATATGGGGTGTTGTGTGCGGAGCGGCCGCAAGTGGTAATTACCAATGGGAGTTAAATAATATTCTCGCTTCATTAGCCTGCATGCTAATGAGTGGTCCATTACTAACAGGGTATACACAAACTATCAATGACTACTTTGATAGAGAGATAGATGCTATTAACGAACCAAACCGACCAATCCCATCTGGGGCCATATCAATTCCTCAAGTAAAATTTCAAATATGGTTTCTTTTGCTCTTAGGACTTGGGGTGGCATACGGCCTAGATTTATGGGCGGGTCATAGTACACCTACTCTTTTTCTTCTGGCCTTAGGAGGTTCATTAGTTAGCTACATCTACTCAGCTCCTCCACTTAAGCTGAAGCAAAATGGATGGCTAGGGAATTATGCTCTTGGAGCAAGCTATATTGCTTTGCCTTGGTGGGCTGGCCAAGCCTTATTTGGGAACCTCACATGGATTACAGCACTACTAACACTTGCATATAGTCTTGCTGGTCTTGGCATAGCAGTGATTAACGATTTTAAAAGTGTTGAAGGAGATAAAGAGCTTGGGTTAGATTCGTTACCTGTAGTTTTTGGAATAAAAAAAGCAAGTTGGATAAGTGCTGGGATGATAGATATATTTCAAATCCTTATGGTGATTGTCTTAGTCTTAATAGGACAACATCTAGCTTCAGTCATACTTGTCTTATTAATTATTCCTCAAGTAACTTTTCAAGACATCTGGCTATTAAGAGATCCATTAGAATTTGACGTGAAATATCAAGCAAGTGCACAACCTTTTCTTATCCTAGGAATGCTTGTTACCGCTTTAGCAATTGGTCATAGCTCTTTAATTACAGTCTTGTGATTGAGGTAAGACTCAAGCAGATAGGTATAATTATTGGAACGTTCACTATTGGCATAATATCAGCAATATCTGAAATCAAGATAATCTCTGTAATTGATTCTTTATTACCTTCATCAACAAAAGTTCTGGAATTTAGTCGACCAGGCACGATAACTCTTTTTTCAACAAAAGGGAAAATCATTCAAAAGCTAGGCCCCGCTACAAGAGAAAAGATTACTTTCGAAGAGATGCCTTTACTTGTAAAGAGAGCTTTTTTATCGGCAGAAGATCGTCGTTTTTATAATCATAAAGGTGTTGATGTATGGGGAATTAGCAGAGCCTTAATAACAAACCTCCACGCAAGAGCGGTAAAAGAAGGAGGTAGCACAATTACCCAACAACTCGCCAGGATAGTCTTTCTTAGTCAAGATAAAACTCTAACGAGAAAGTTCAAAGAAGCAGCTCTTGCCTTAAAGCTAGAGCGAGAGCTTAGCAAAGCCGAAATTCTCCAACACTATTTAAACAATGTCTATTTAGGTTCATCTGCTTATGGGATTGCTGATGCTGCATGGGTTTACTTTTCCAAGACTCCAAATGAATTAACACTCGACGAAGCTGCTCTAATAGCTGGTCTTGCACCTGCTCCTTCCTTATATTCACCTCTTGTAAATCCTCAATTTGCAATTAAGCGCAGAGATATTGTTCTGGAGAGAATGAAACAAGAAGGGTATATATCAAAAGTAGATTATTCCCAAGCATTAAATAGCTCTCTTAATCTAAAACCGGCAACACCTAAATACCTAAATAGCATCGCACCATTTTTTAGCGGTTGGGTTTACCAGCAATTACCATATTTAATTACACCTGAACAAATCGAGATAGGTGGATTAAAGATTCAAACAAGTATAAATCTCGAATGGCAAGAAGCTGCTAAAGAAATAGTAAATCAACTAAGTGAAGAAGATCTAGAAGGTGCAGTAGTTTCTATTCAACCTAATACAGGACTTATAAAAGTTCTTGTCGGAGGAAAGAATTTTCAAGCCAACCAATTTAATCGTGCGACTCAGGCACTTCGCTCACCCGGGTCAACATTTAAGCTATTCACCTATGCAGCTGCTATTCAGAATGGCCTAAGTCCCACAGAGAAGCTTATAGACAAGCCGAGATGCTGGAAAGATTATTGTCCAAAGAACTTTGGAGATAAGTACTTTGGAGAAATTACTATCGAAGATTCGTTTATACATTCGTCAAATATTGTCGCCGTTGAGCTCTTAGAGATAGTTGGATTTGAAGAAGTAATTTCAATGGCTAATAAATTAGGGATAGGAATCAACCGAAAAATCGGAAAGTACTACCCATTAGCCATAGGTGCTTATGAAGAAACCGTCTTAAACATGACTGCAGCATATGCAGGATTAGCAAATAGAGGTGTCTATATAGAGCCATCTCCTGTTGAAGAAATACGAGGTCCTAACAATGCTCTAATATGGAGCCATTTAAATTCTAGAAAAGAAAGAATTGCCCTCTCAAAGAATACAGCTGACATCGTTAACAAAATGCTCCAGAAAGCAGTTAGTGATGGGACAGGTATTGCTGCCTCTATGGTAAGCAGGCAAGTAACAGGTAAAACAGGTACATCGGAAGGAGCTAGAGATATATGGTTTATAGGGTCAATACCACATTTAACTACCGGCATATGGTTTGGCTATGACGATAGTAGGGAGACAAGTAATAGTAGTGGCACAGCTGCATGGGCTTGGAAACAATTCATTTCAAAAATAGAAAATGATCTTGACGTGAACAATTTTCAGTGAAGTCCCTAAGTTGAACTTAGGTGTTAATAGCAAAAAAACAGATTATTTAATTGTTAAAGTCTATTTTAGCTCTAAAACCGCTACGTAAAATCCATCTCCACTAATTTCACTATTAGGCCAAATCTGTTTTTCTTGTATCAAGCTCAATTTAGAACATGTAGAGAGTAATCCAGAAATTTGTTGGCCATTTTCTTGAGGATGAAAAGTACACGTTGAATAAACTAAGCGCCCACCAGACGCTAATAACGGAATTACCGCTCTCAACAAATTAGACTGTAGAGAGACAAGTTCAGTTATTTTTTCTCGCGTCATTCTCCAACGAGCGTCGGGATTCCTTGCTAAAGTTCCCAGACCAGAGCAAGGGGCATCGAGCAGGATTTTTTGAAAATATCCTTTCCAACTTGGTTTTAGTTCCAATAAAGTAGACGTATCTGCTGAAAGTAGATTTATGGAGCCAATACCAAGACGGTCGACATTCTCTGACACTCTTTTAAGACGGGTAGGAGATCTATCCACTGCCCAAATTTCTCCTTTATCTCCCATCAACTCAGCCAAATGAGTTGACTTAGACCCTGGAGCCGCACAGGCATCAAGAACTCTATCGAAAGAGGAGGGTTTGAGAAACGGTACTACCCATTGGGAGTTTCTGTCCTGAACACACCACTTACCTTCAGCATACCCAGGCCACTTCTTTAAATCACCTGATCCAGACTCTACTTCTAACGCATCTGGATAACCATCAATAAATGCACTCTTAACCCCAATAGTATTTAATTCATTTTTGACCAAAAGAGGGGTTGAGGAAAGACGATTAACTCTTATATCTAAGGTGGGGACCTTATTTAAAGCAATTGCAATTCGCTCTGCATCCTGTTCACCTTTCCAACCAATGAGTTCATCAATCAACCAAATAGGAAGGGATTGTTCTTGAGACAGACGAGCAGATGCACTTTTAGGCAAAGGGATTCCCTGACCTGAGCTATGTAACCGATCAGCCGATCGTAAAAGTCCATTTACGACTGGAGAAAGTTTTAATAATTGACTACGCTTTGCTAACTCAACAGAAGTATTAATAGCAGCAGATGTAGGGATACGATTCATCCTGAGAATTTGATAAAGACCTATATGCAACAGCCACCTCAATAATGGTGGTTGTTTTTTAGAAGGATGCTTACCTAAATAATCAATCCAAGAATCAAGAAGGTTTCTTTGACGTATGGAGCCATATGAAAGTTCAGTAACAAGTCCTCTATCAATTTCATTCATCGAATATTTACAAAGAACACGCTCTAAGGCCGAATCGGCATAAGCGCCTGCTGCAACAGCTTGCAAAACCTCCCAAGCTGCTTTCCTTGGTATTAAACCAATCTGGGAGGTACTGAGACTATTCAAGAAAAGATAAATCAACCAAACTTAACAAGCATAAAATAAAATGCATGTAGCAATAATAACTACAATAAGTAATTGGTAATATTTGTTTTTATTTATTCTTTAAATAGTAATTTCTCACAAAAATATCATAGAATTTACTGGTTCAATTGCATAATTGATTGACCAATTGAGATATCCAATCTCAAAAAATAAATATGGTATCGAAAGATACTATCAACCTTTTCAAGTTTCTCCGAGGAATCCCTCATGCCTTACGAAGCAGGAAGTCGCGAATGTCGTAATTTAATTGATGCTAAGGAAAATATAATTAAAGTAATGCAGTCTCTAAATGAGCTTAAAAATCTTGAACATATTGAGCTTCAGTTAAAAGAAATCTACAATGAGCTTGAGGACTTGCACGAAATAAGAAGGTCTCAAGAGAATGAATAAAAACAAAATAACTTTTACCAAAGAATTAATCTTCATATATATTTATGACTGCTTAAAAAACACTTTCAAAGAAAAATTACACTTCTTATAAACGCTTATAACTAGACAAAATTATTCAGTGCGGCAATATGAGTTAGGCATAACTGTTTTCCCTCCAATCAAAATCCCGTGGTCTTCAAGAGGTAATCATAATTCCTTTCATTGAAAATGATCGATTCCATCCGACCGATCGTCTATAATTAGTAGACATATAGAGACAATTGTTTTTCATATGAAAAACATCCGATAAATCCTCAGCATTTGTATGATTCGCAAATTTCATCGAGCTTTGGATCGTCAAATCACTAACTATCTTTTGAACGAGCATCTACTCCTATGGAGTTATTTATATAGATCAGCCGAGAGCAAATCAATTGATCACTATAAAATAAAATAGACTTAACAAAAAAACAAATCGAGATACTATAATTAGTTGCGGACAATTGAATATAAATAAGCGCTAATAATTTAAAGAAAAAATCAACAGGAGAAACAAGATGCATAATCTAAAATCATTCAAACCTAAAGTTATGTCTTTATTTAGCAACAAATAAAGTGCCCGAAGTATCATAAGAAACAAAATTTCTCCCTAAGTATCCTCTGCTACATCA
>CACILY010000038.1 GCA_902587615.1 uncultured Prochlorococcus sp. | reverse complement strand
AACTATCCTAAGAACTTTCGTCGATGAAATAGTATCTATTCTCGTCGAGATAATTGAAATTTTGTTTGACTTTGCTTTTATCAGATATAGTTTATATTTATAAAAAGGATGAGATAAGTATCTATTCCTAAAATAGATAATTGATTTTTTTACTGGATTATTATCTTTTATAACTAAACTAGTTAAATCATCATAGTTTTCTGAATTGATTTCATGTAGTAAAGACCCACTATTATTTGGCGTTGGGTGAGATTTACATTTGTTGCTCAGAATATTTTTATGCGAGTTATATCTTGTTGTGTAATAATGATCTAACTCGACAGTTATATAACCTAGTGATTCATATATTTTCCTAGCTTTCTCATTAATACCTATAGCAGCTATGAATTTATTGTAAAAATTTCTTTTCAAGAAAATAAGCATTTTCAAGCCAATTCCAGGATATTTAACACTGCTTTTAACTTTCCATAAAGCAAGCCAAATTACATTTAAATCATATAGCTCTTCATCGTATCTTTTAGTTTCTATAAAACCTAAAACTCCTAATATTTCATTTTCAAGTTTAGCTAATATGAAATTATAAGTTCCATCAGAATTTCCATATTGCCAGTTGAGTAGCTCATCTGATTTGCAAAGTATGTGATTTTCTCTCCAGTTATTGTGTAGAAAATCTTTTAGTCTATCTACATCATATTTTTGACAAATTGATATTTCTACCATATTCAGTGTATTAATTATTTTTTCTGGTAATTTTTATAGATTTTGGTTTATCAACTTTAAAAGGATGGTAAATTAAATATGTTATATTGTCTTCTGTCTTAAAAGAAGAATTGGCAAGGAATGTTGCAATTGGTTGATTCCTATTTGTTTTTATATATTTAGACTCAATATATTCGATGTTAGGTATAGTTTTTGAAAATTTACAGATGATGTAAAGCATTGAATTCTCGATATTTCTTCCCATTGCTCTGCAACTTAAAATAAAATCAGTAACTATAATTTTTTTACCTTCAATTTTTAGACCTATGAATCCAACTATTCCTAGGTATCCAAATTTATCTTTGACTGAAATTGTAATCCCAGTATTGTTTTTACCCTTTAACCAAGTTTCTAATTCCGATTGAGTTAATCTTCTTGTACTCAGATTAAATTGATTTGTTTTATTTAATAGTTGTGTACATCTTTTGATGTTGTTTCTATTTAGTTCTTCTACTATTAACTCTGTTTCAAGTTTATCTATCCAATCTTGTATAGATTCATATTGATAAGATTCATTTTTTCTTTTTATATTTTCAATATAAGAGGTTGTTCTACCTTGATCTTCCGTAGTCAAAGAGTATATATCAAAGCAATTTAATTTTCTTAATAACAATGAAAATTGTGTTGGGTCATTTGGTAATTCTGGAACAAATATTTCTGGAAGAGCTCCTCTGACTCGTGCTCGTTCAATTGGATTATCATCGAAAAACACTATAGAATCTAATCCTACATTAACTTCCTTTGCTATCTCTAATATATTCTTTACTTTGTCATCCCAATTTATCCTCCAACTTACAATATTCTCGATTTTAAAAACCATTTCTGGATGTTTCTGAATTGCTTCTATTGCAGTAGTTTCATCATTCTTACTTACAATTGCTAATTGAATTCCTATATGAGTTAATGATAGTAATTCTTTTTGAAAATCTTTATAAGCCTCCCCGATGAAACTATGTCCACCTAACTCAATTCCATCTATTCCATTTTCACCGACTACTCCACCCCAAATTGTATTATCAAGATCAATTATAACTAGCTTCTTTGATCTACCACTAATTGTTGTGATTGCATTTTTTATAGCCTCTGCAGAGTTTTGAAAAATCTCTATTGAGAAAGGAACTTTAGCAATGTAATTCATTTTATTATTAAGAATTCTTTTTGTATTTGAGTACCAAGTAGAACTATCTAACAAGTATGCATTTTCTATATCATCAAATTTTTCCGCTAGTTTTTGATTAATATCAAGTAGAATTCTTGATGGACCTATTCCCTTATTGTAGTCAAGTAGACCGTATGTTTTATAATTTTGGAAATTAAACATACTTACTACTAGCAATGTATTAGCTTTAGAAGCTGTCTCTGCAACTAAATCAACAAAAATATTAGTTTCTTCTAATAGACGCTCTATAGCAAATGACTTTCTATAAATAGAATCATTGAAAGATTTTATGACATTTTCAGGTGTAAACCAAATTACTATTAAATCTTTTTTTTCATTTATATCAATTAATGTTTGGTATATTTGGCCATATTTAGAACAAACTATTTGATCATTCTTAAAATCTTCATATACTAATAATGCTCTTTTAAGAGGTTCAATATTGAAGTTAGATATTAGTTCTATTTTCACGTAGAGGTTATGAATTTAATTCTTTCAAAATATAATTGGAAAGAGTTTCTACACTTTCATATTCTCCGTTATTCAAAATTAAAAGTTCTTCATCAAATATCTTTATCTCTGTTCCAAAAGCTTGATTGATTTTTGATTCTACTTCTACTAAAAAAGTAATCATGCCCAACGAATCCAAACTCCCATTTATACCAGCTATATAAGTATTTATATCCTTCACTAATGCATTTTCCAATGAGTTAGTACTATTATGAGTATCAATCACTTGGTAAATAATTTCAACCACCTCACTTTTTTTGATCATAACTCTTAGATAAGTTTGCTTCGCTTAGAGGCATCAACAATATTTTAGCATTTTAAAAATCAATTTTACGAAGGTAGAATTGGCTTTCTCCACTCATTACTCCAACAAAGGTTAGTGTCCCATCTATTGAGTTCAAGCAAATTACCTTTTGGATGTACACTAGCTTTCCCAAAATTCGTTGTAAGAGAATATTCTATACCTAATTTGTCTAAGATTTCTAATGATTCTTTATTGTAAGCACCAAACGGGTAGCACATTATTAGTGGTCCATTTTTATCAATTAAATACAACTCTTTAAGAATAGAAAAACTAGATTTAATTTCATTTAATTGATCACTATATGAAAGAGTATTTAACCACCTATGGGAGAGTCCATGACTACCAAAATACATCCCCATTTTTTTCATTTCAAGCATTTGATCTTTATCCAAATAGAGTTCTTTTGATAACTGTTTACTAGTTACCTGGAGTAGCTTCTTGATCAAATAAGAACAAATACTATTTCTTACTTCTCGACCTGGGATATCTGTTTGTAACAGTCGCTTAATTATTTGATTATGTTTACTTTCTTTTATACTTCTTGGAGTTAACTCATTAAAATTTTCAATGTAGTTTTCTATCTCAACCAGCTTATCTCTAGAGTTCACTAGTATATTTTCAAAATTACAAATTTCGATTATTTCTTTAATTAGCATTTTATTGTTAATGTCTCTAGACCCAAGAAGTATATGAATCGCATTAACATCTAATAATTCTCCTTTAATAGAATTGATAGATGGAAAAAATATACCTTTTATGTTATTAGATTTTAAATATTTAGCACAATATAAATGATCAATATATCCATCATCAAAAGTTAATAATACGCCTTCTTTTTTATCATTTCGAAGGAAGAAGTTTACTTTTTCTATATCTCCAGGATCTATTATTTCAAATTGTTTTTTAAAGAAATCAATCTGAACTTCAAATTCTTCAATTCTTCTAGCATATAAATCATATGAATGTTCCTCATTGTTCCTAACATAATGGTACATTATAATGTGTAAGCTCATATCTTTAAGTTCATATGAATTATCCTTATACTACATAATTTTTTAAATTTTGTACATAACTTTTCTATATTATATGTACATGAATAAAGTTCAACTATTTAAAATTTGATTAATTGTTTCTTATCATAAGTTTTTTAATACAATATGATATCGTGATGAGAATTTGTCTGAGATTAAATCTTCTCTCTTAATTAACATACAGCTCTCGATTGAAAAGAATCCATTGATTAACCTTTCAATTTTTTTTGAATCAAAGTAACTTTGTATAGTCATATTTTCATGCTTAGTTGTGACAACTTCCTCTCCTGAATACCCTCTCTTTTCATTTAAATATTCACCGCAAATTAAATCAATATAAACTAAGCTATTCTTTTTGACTACTCTAGATAGCTCTATACAAGCTTCTCTTGCGATCTCAAATTCCATGCCATCCAATACCCCTACACTAATTGCAAAATTGAAGAACTTATTTTCCCAAGGTAGTTTCCTAACATCACCTTGTATTATTTTTGAATTAAAAGAAGCAAATTTTTGTTTTTCAGCCCAAAGATGAGCGGTTTTTATTGCATTTTTCGAGATATCTATACCATAAGCATCTAGGTTCATTTTATTAAAGTAGATAATATGTCGACCAATACCACAACCTAGATCTAATATCTTACCATTTTTAACATAGTTTTTACCATCTAAAAAATCTTCCAATCCAACCCTTTTTCTTATATATTTAGATGTAAATCTAACAACCTCTTCGTTGGGTTCAAATACGAAGTTATCTCTATTTCTATAAGAATTTTCCCAATGAATCTTTTTTTTATAAGCCTCCATGTTGTTTGATTTTTTTCCTTAAAGTCATATTGAGCATCCTATCATTATTTGGGAAATATCAATAGAGCGTATTTTATCTATACTTCTTTACTACTTTATCCTTCCATGATATATATTTTTGACTAAGTTTTAGTAGACTATCAATAGAGGAAGCAGGTACACCAATATCTCGGTAATGATTAACATAGGAATCAACATCTGAAATGCTTTCACTATCGTTACTTAATTTCACCCAACCAATCTTTTTATATATAGGCCTGGACCTAGCATCTGAATGATGTGACCTTGGTATTCTCTCTATTCTTAAATATTTATTTAGTAATTTACCAAACTTTATATCATATCTCTGCTCTATCAGTTTTATATCTGTGCTTGGATTTTTTACGAAATCTTCAAAAAATATCATATGGGGTAAATCTTCTTGTCTATCTATAATTGAATTCGTACTTTCAAAATAGTTATTAAACCTTCTTTCTAGGAAACGAACTGCTAATTCCCAATTATTATTAGCGTGAGAGTCTGAGTTATCCCAGCCGTCATATACAGGCAAACCATTATTTACATATCTAAAAGAGAAGTCTCTTGGGCTCTTTTTTTTATGAAGAGTATCTTGGTTAAATTTATACTGTTTAAGCATATATATTGGATCTCTTACAACTTCAATATGAATTAGACGTGAACCTAAGGCTTCCCTTAAAAGATTTCTACAATCATATATTTTGTGCGTCACAAGGTGCAGGACCGTACTTTTACTTATATTAGTCTCACATTCATATCCTCCTTTGTTGAATAATCTAAATATATACTTATACCAAATCGGACTTCTAAATATTGAAGAAAGATCTCCAGGACGAAAATTCACTTCTCTAGATTGCATGTGATTATAAACTAGTAAATCTGAGATGGATCTAATTACTACAGATGCCGTATCTGAATCAAGCTTATTTGCCATCCACAAATAACAAATCCATTCTAATTCGTAGCTATATCTCATAACTTCACTATTGGATATACTTTTAAAAACACTAGAGACGCATGTCTTTCCACATCCCTCCCATCCATTAACTATTAAAACCTTATTGTTAAAATTGGCAGCCTTATAGATAGCTTTACTATCGAGCTCCTTCCGAATAGCTTCGTCTATCATACTTGAGTTGCTTTAATTTTTATTATTCTATTGAATAGCCGTATAAGTCAAATATAACCTAAGATTGCATGTATAGATAAATTTTACAATCTTCTTATATATTAAATAGCAATATGTGAAATGATTTACATCAGTTAGCTCTGCTCTCTCATGGTCATTCATTTCAAGCGTAAATGCATTTACACTGAAGTCGTAAATTTTGCATGCTAACTATTTCCAAGCAATCTTATTTTAACTTTTTTCAATCACTTACTAATTAGATTAATCCATTACCAGAGCTAACAATAAGTAACCCCATCCTAGTCAGGTTAGTCAGTCTAGGTTTTGAGGTAGTGGTTGTTTCTGATTTGGTTATTATAATTGTCAGTATATTTTTTCTGTTCAGGTTCGCAAATGAGGGAGCGTCGTCATCAGTTGAATGTGAATATTGCACCTGATCTATTGACTGCAATTAAACAGACGGCTAGAAAGCGAGGAATAACAATTGGCGAATTTATAACTGAACTTGCATTAAAAGAGGTCGAAGAATCTGAGAATGACGATCTAATTGTTAACTCTTTAAACGAGAGAATATCAAATTTGGAATCTGAATTATTAAATATAAAAAGAGCTTGCCCTGGTCAGGAATTACAGTAAATACCAGTCAGGCCCTTCACTCAAAGGAGACTCAAAACTGTACTGATTTCATGAGAGCCCTGTTTAAGAAAGTCATCAATAAGAGGAAATTTAAAAAGCAAATTTACGCATGGAATGATTTCATTCCACATGTTGAAAAGTTTAAAGAATGGTCACCCCCTCTCACTATCAGACTTAAAGAAATCCTTCTTTTTGAAGACACTGAGCCTTATTCTCCAGATGAATTAAATCATTTAACCAAAAATAAACAATGTCCTTGTCCTATTAGAGAAGCATTGGTTTCTTGGACTAATTATAAGGATATTCCAGATCAACAAACTATTTGTAATGAGGGTAAATCTTTGGTTGATTCACTCTTTTAAGTAATCTGACTTGATTTCTTTTTAGCCTTTTATAAGCTCTGACAAAATAAAATAGTCAACAAATTATTTATAGATTCTAATTAATTATTTAATTTCCTTGTGAATAGTCATTTTGTTAAGTTCTGGACAAAACTTCTTTAGTTCTAACCTTTCCGTGGTGTTTCTTCTGTTCTTTTCAGTTGTGTACCGAGATACCCCAGCAAATCGCTTTTCTGAAGTGGGTACTGATCGAGATTCAGTACATTCCAAGGTGACAACTATCCTAGTACCTTTTTTGGCCATAATATATTTGTTCCTAGTTAGGGTGCTTCATACGAATCTTTATCTTACAACAACTAGGTTCTTTTAGCGTTTTTTATCTGAATGTTTAAGGAATCTATGGCTATGTAGAGCTGATTTTTATAGGCCAATTATTTCTCTAAAACTCTTTCTAAATTCTATTCTCTATTCTAGATACTGCTGCATTTTTTAGATACTGCATTTTTAAGCTAAAGATCACTAGGGATAGAATGTAAGAATTGTTACACCATGTTTGTATTCATCTATACATTGCTCA
>CACILY010000037.1 GCA_902587615.1 uncultured Prochlorococcus sp. | reverse complement strand
TCGCCTTCTAATGAAGCGTATTCATGACTATCAGCAAAGCGAAACTGATCTGGAAAATTAAAGGCCATCGATTAAGGCCAAATTGACTCAATGAAGTTGTTCTAATTCTACTAAACCTGACTTAACAAGCTCAACAATTGATCGTATTAATGCGATTTTGACATGAGAGCGATGCGTACCACCTTGCACAAAAAGGTTAAATGGCTGTTGTAAAGGAGCATCAGCAGAAAACTCACTAGTGCTTCCATCAACAAATGTTCCTCCAGCCATAATCAACTCAGCCTCATATCCTTGGACTGCAGCTGGAACTGGATTGATATAAGCCCCAACAGGCGAAGAAGACTGAAATGCTTTACAAACTATTTTGAGCCCCTCTGGAGTACCAAGTTTGACAGCTTGAATTAAATCGCCTCTTTTTTCTCCTGCAGAAGGATTTACTTCAAAGCCAAGTTCTTGAAAAACTTCAGCAACAATATCTGCCCCAATTAAAGCCTCAGAGACCATTTGCGGTGCCAAAAATAAGCCTTGCAAGATCAATCTATTTAAATGAAAACTGGATCCTCCTTCAGAACCAATACCAGGAGAAGTCAATCTGCAGCAAGCTTGTTCAACTAAATCAGCACGTCCTGCTACATACCCACCTGTTGGGACTAAGGTGCCACCAGGATTTTTAATTAGTGAGCCAGCAATTAAATCAGCTCCAACTTCAAGAGGTTCCTTGTCTTCGACAAACTCGCCATAACAATTATCAACAAAACAAATACAATTAGGTTGTTTTTTATGAATGAAGGTACAAGCTTCTTCTATTTCATCAATACATAAAGATCGTCGCCAAGAATAACCACAACTTCGTTGAATAAAAACCATTTTTCTTTTTGTATTTAACGCATTATCTAAAGATGAAAAATTTAATGTGCCATCTGAAGAAAATTGAATTTCTTGATATTCAATACCAAAATCTTTCAATGAGCCAAGACCCTTTCCTCTCAAACCTATAACTTCTTCAAGAGTGTCATATGGTCTGCCAGTTATCGATAATAAGTTATCTCCTGGTCTTAATACTCCAAATAAAGATGCGCTAATGGCATGAGTTCCACTAACAAATTGAACTCTTACTGCAGCCTTATCTCCTCCAAATACTCTAGCAAAAATTCTATCTATTACCTCTCTTCCATGATCACCATGAGCATATCCAGTGAGTGAATTAAAATGCTGAGTATTTAATCTCTCTTCAGCAAAAGCAGTTAAAATTTTCTCTAGCTTAGAATAAACTTGATTAGTACGTATTTCGGAAACAGATTTTAAATTATTAGAGACTGAAAAAACAAAGTTCTTCGAGTGATTATAAATTAATTTTTCTAAATTCAGATCGTTTGTCACTTCAAAATCCATGGCATTAATTTATAAAAATTATCAAAAAATTTATTGATCTTTTAGTACTAAAGCCCGTTTGCGTAAATCCTCTAAAAAAGAATCAACACTCTCAAGAAAAACTCCGCCTACAGATCTCTGAGTTTGATATAAGTCCAATAACTCACCATCTAATTCTTCGGCGGTGTAATCCCTTAAGCCTGACATAACTTCTGCGAATCTTTCTCTTCTTGTTTCTTTCTTTACAGGATAAGCTTTCATGACTTTATCTCTACATTTCCTCCAAGATCTTCCATTGCATAAATACTCGGATAAAGCTGCACTAAGAATCACTGCTTCATCATCCTCAATAAACCAATCCAAAGAAGAAGGTAAAGGAGTTAATCCAACAAAAATTTCAAAAAAATCTCCTGCTCCGAGAGGTTTTCCATCATCTCCTTCTATAGATAAAGCTGAATCCAATAGAACTCTCAATAAATCTGGATGATTCTCTATTAACTGATCTCTAATTTGATCTATTCCTTGATCAAGAATTGTATTGGCCTGCGCAAGGGCTAAAAATACTTCTGGTCCGGGAGACGCAAGCTTGCCATTGCGTAAATTTGAAATTTGAGAATTATGAACCCTACCAAGATCTAAAGATTCTGCTAAAGCAGGCAAAACCTTATGTGACCAACCATTACGTTCATGCCAAACATGAATAAGATGAGCCATAGCTCGCCTCCCTGCTGACAGTCGATCGCGGAAGCCTGAAGTCACAAAATCATGTAGCAGATCATATTAATAAATCGATATAGATCCTTATCAGGTATTATAAGCATCCAGTTTGCGGATCACGAATGGTTTCCAGTGTGGTCGAATTTAATGCTCCAATGTCCAGACCAGTGGATGCAGAGAAGGCAATAGTCGCTTCTGAAAAACTTCGGACTCCACTAAAAGCCTCTTCCTTTAAAGCGGAAAGATTTCACAGAAGGTGGGGAACAGTTATTTTCATGGCTGGAATTCATGGATTAACAATATTTGCTTTATTACCAAGATTCTGGAGTTGGCAAAGTTTTAGTGCTTTTGTAATTCTTTATTGGGTAACTGCGTGTCTTGGGGTCACTCTTGGATATCACAGGCTTTTATCTCATCGTTCTTTTCAGCTTCCTAAATGGTTAGAACGTTTCTTTGCTACTTGTGGAGCTTTAAGCTGCCAACATGGTCCTATTGATTGGGTGGGACTTCATAGACACCATCACACTTTTTCAGATACAGACCCTGATCACCATGACAGCAACAAAGGTTTTTGGTGGAGCCATATGGGATGGATGTTTGAACACGTTCCAGCAATGGATACGGTACCCCGTTTGGCTGGAGATCTCACCAAAGATCCTTACTACTGCTGGCTTAATAAATATTTCCTTATTCTTCAAATTCCTTTAGGTGCATTGCTCTATTGGATTGGAGATATCACTCAAGTAGGAGGGTGGTCAATGGTCCTATGGGGAGTACCACTTCGTCTTGTATTTGTTTATCACATTACTTGGCTTGTAAATTCTGCAACTCATTGTTGGGGAAAAGTTGAGTACGACAGTGGAGATAACTCAAAAAATAATCCATGGGTAGCTGCTCTTACTTTTGGAGAAGGCTGGCACAACAATCATCATGCTTTTCCAAATTCTGCTCGGCACGGTCTCCAAAAAAATCAAATAGATTTAACTTGGCAACATATACGACTGCTAAATGCATTAGGTTTTGCAAAAAAAATTAGGCTGCCTATGTCGTCGTAAACTACGGATAAGACATTTCAAGAACAATTAAACCCCTTAATAAATCATGGCAAAAAGAGTAAAAGTTGTTCTCAATGAAGACATGCTCAGCTTGGGCAAAGATGGGGATCTCGTGGAGGTTGCACCTGGATATGCTCGGAATTTCCTCCTTCCCTATGGCAAAGCATTGCCAGTAACACCAGCGGTTCTAAAACAGGTGGAGCATCGAAGAGCAAAACAAGCTGAAAAAGAAGCTGCCTTAAAACAAGAAGCGAAAAACTTTGAGACTGCGCTTGTAACTATTGGAAGATTCACTGTGAAGAAACAAGTAGGCGAGGATGGAACATTATTTGGTTCTGTCACCAATGCAGACGTTGCAGAAGCAATAAAGGAAGCAACCCAAAAAGAAGTTGATAAGCGAAATATAGATGTCCCAGAAATCCATGGAACTGGAAAATACAAAGTTCAAATCAAGCTACATAGTGAAGTTCATGCTGAAATAAACTTAGAAGTAGTGAGTTATTAATCATTTTTATCCTTGCAATTTTGCCCTAGGAATCAAATTAGAAGACATCACAACACATCAAAATCACCCGTATAAATGGTTAGTGTTCCTTCACAAGCAACTGGAAAAGATCCAAAAGATAATGCGAAGATCTTGCGTCAAAATTCCAAATCATTAGAGCCAAATTTTGAGGCTCATTCAGATTTTATTCCTCCTCAAAATTTAGAAGCCGAAGAAGCTGTACTAGGAGGGATACTTTTAGACCCAGATGCAATTAGTCGAATAGCAGATTTCCTTCAACCTGAAGCCTTTTATATCACTTCTCATAGAGAGATTTTCCGAACGGCCTTAATGCTTCATAGTCAAGGCAAACCAACTGATCTAACTGCGATGAGTGCCTGGTTAGCAGATACAGGTACTCTAGAAAAAATAGGTGGAAACAATCGACTCGTTGAATTAGTAGAACGTGTTACCTCAACTGCATCGATCGAACAAGTAGCCCAATTAATTTCAGATAAATTTCTTAGACGTCAACTTATACGCTCAGGAAACGAAGTCATCAAGCTCGGTTATGATCAAAATCTACCAATGGAAGATGCCCTAGATCTAGCAGAGCAAAAAATTTTCGCAATCAGTCAAGAGAAACCATCCAAAGGTCTTACATCTACTGCAGAGATTCTCACTAGTACATTCAACGAAATCGAAAGTCGTTCAATTGGAACCTCTGTTGCGGGAATACCGGTAAATTTCTACGACCTTGATGCGATGACACAAGGACTTCAAAGAAGTGACTTAATTATTGTTGCTGGCAGACCAGCGATGGGGAAAACATCTATTGTTCTTAATCTAGCTAAAAATGTAGCCCAACTTCATAACCTTCCTGTATGCATATTTAGTCTGGAAATGAGCAAAGAGCAATTAACCTATCGTCTTTTATCAATGGAGGTAGGCATTGAAAGCGGCAAACTTAGAACTGGACGTTTACAACAAGATGAATGGCCTCTACTTGGCCAAGGAATTAATACCCTAGGGCAACTACCTATATACATAGACGATAAGCCAAACTCAGGTGTATTAGAAATGAGATCACTATGTCGACGACTAATAGCCGAACAAGGCAAAGAACTTGGCTTAATAGTTATCGACTATCTGCAATTAATGGAAGGAACCACACCAGATAATCGTGTACAAGAACTCTCTAGAATAACTAGAGGACTTAAAGGAATGGCTAGAGAACTTAAAGTGCCTGTCATTGCTCTTTCACAATTAAGTCGAGGGGTTGAGTCACGTACCAACAAGAGACCTATGCTAAGTGATTTACGTGAATCAGGTTCTATCGAACAAGATGCAGATCTAGTGCTCATGATTTACAGAGATGAGTACTACAATCCTGAAACAACTGATCGTGGCATAACTGAACTAATCGTCACCAAACACAGAAATGGTCCTATCGGAACAGTTAAATTATTATTCGAACCGCAATATACAAGATTTAGAAATTTAGCAGCTTAAATGTCAATCGACTATTCCTAAACTAAAGCTAATAATAAATACATGAGCATATTAAACACTTCGAACGAAAATTTCGATGTAATCGTCGTAGGAGGTGGTCACGCAGGCTGTGAAGCAGCTATTACAACAGCTCGGCAAGGACTATCTACAGCTTTATTTACTCTTAATCTCGATCGTATAGCTTGGCAACCTTGCAATCCCGCTGTAGGCGGACCTGCAAAAAGTCAACTCGTTCATGAAGTTGATGCCTTAGGTGGAGTTATTGGAAAATTAGCAGACTCAACAGCTGTTCAAAAAAGAATTCTTAATGCAAGTAGGGGGCCTGCTGTACGAGCATTGAGAATGCAAACAGATAAACGTCTTTATTCTCGTAAAATGCTGGAATTGCTTCAGAACACTCCTAATTTGTCACTACGGGAAGCAATGGTTACGGATCTTGAAATAGATGTAAAAAGTCCCAGTAATCTTTCCAATCTGAATCCAGAGAACACAGAGATTGGATGTATCCGAGGAATCAAAACTTATTTCGGATCTAATTATTTTGCCAAAGCTGTAATACTTACAACTGGAACATTTCTTGGTGGAAAAATATGGATAGGGAATCAATCAATGCCTGCAGGAAGAGCTGGGGAACAAGCAGCCGAAGGACTAACAGAAGCACTGCACAAATTAGGTTTTCAAATTGACCGGCTAAAAACAGGAACACCTGCAAGAGTAGATAGAAGGAGTATCGATCTTGAATCCTTAGAAGAACAACCTAGTGATGCAATTGATCGTTTTTTTTCTTTCGACCCAGATTCTTGGAATTGCGGAGAACAAATAAGCTGTCATATCACTCGCACTACAGCAGCAACACATCAATTAATTAAAGACAATCTACATCTAACACCTATATACGGAGGGTTCATCAATAGTAAAGGTCCTAGATATTGCCCCTCCATTGAAGATAAAATTGTAAGATTTGCAGATAAAGAGTCACATCAAATTTTTCTTGAACCCGAGGGGCGTAATACTCCAGAAATCTATGTTCAAGGATTCTCCACGGGATTACCCGAAAGACTACAACTAAATTTATTGCAAACATTACCAGGGCTGCAAAATTGTGTAATGCTACGTCCAGCATATGCAGTGGAATACGACTACTTACCTGCAACACAACTATTACCTTCATTACAAACAAAAAAGATAAAAGGTTTGTTTTGCGCAGGACAATTAAATGGAACCACTGGATACGAAGAGGCTGCAGCACAAGGGTTAGTTGCCGGAATTAATGCCGCACAATTAATTAACGATAAAAAAGAAGTTGAATTTTCAAGAGAAGAAAGCTATATAGGTACAATGATTGACGATCTAATTAGCAAAGATCTTAGAGAACCATATCGAGTACTAACCAGTCGAAGTGAATATCGTCTCGTACTTCGTGGTGATAATGCTGACCGTCGTCTTACTCCTTTAGGGTACGAACTTGGTTTGATTGACAAAAGGCGTTGGGAGATCTATCAAGCCAAATTAAAAGCACTAGAATCTGAAAAAAATCGTTTAGAACATCAACGAATCAAATCTAATGATCCAATTGCCTTGGAAATTGAACGAGATACATGTGCTCCAATAAAAGATTCAATTACTCTTGCTAATCTGCTTCGAAGGCCCGGAATGCATGCAGAGGATTTAGTTAGATATAAATTAATGGATAATTCCTTACCAGTAGCAGTCAAAGAAGGTGCAGAAATAGACATAAAATATAGTGGTTACTTAAAACGACAGCAAAGTCAAATCAATCAACTCAAAAGGCAAAGCAAAAGATTGCTGCCTGAGAAACTTAATTACAACGATATTACAACTCTTTCTCGAGAAGCAAGAGAAAAATTAAATGAATGTCGTCCTCAAAGCCTTGGACATGCAGCTCAATTACCTGGTGTTAGCCAAGCTGATCTGAATGCTCTTTTGGTATGGCTAAAAATACAAAGTCTTAAAACAGTCAAGAATCAAAACATGAAAAAACCAAAATTAAAATCTGAAGACCAAATGTCAACTAATTCCTGGAGGTGATCTAGTCACAACACTTCTAAAGTCACCACAAATAATTTGGCAATCTCCTTCAGATAATTCACAAACTGATATCTGTCCACAAAAACTTTGTGGTGCATGGCAATTAATGCTTTTAGGAGATGGAAGCCCAACTCGACATCTTCATCTATTAACTGGTTATGAAGTTGAAGTGCAGCTAATTGCTATGGAAATAGAAGATTTTCCATCAAAAGAAGCACCCATAGAAG
>CACILY010000036.1 GCA_902587615.1 uncultured Prochlorococcus sp. | reverse complement strand
TTGTACTCTTGGGCACAGTGACAAAATACTTTCCAAAAAATTAACTGCCCAATTAAAAAAAATTCAACATGTCTCGAATCTTTATCACATACCCGAACAAGAAGAGTTAGCGAAATGGTTGGTTGAGCATAGCTGTGCCGATAAGGTTTTTTTCTGCAATAGTGGAGCCGAAGCGAATGAAGCAGCAATCAAATTAGCCAGAAAATATGGTCATTTAAAGAAGGGAGTTAATCGTCCCATAATCCTCACTGCCAAAGAAAGTTTTCATGGAAGAACACTTGCTGCAGTAAGTGCCTCTGGACAACCTAAATACCACAGAGGGTTTGAACCTGTTGTAGATGGTTTCGATTTCTTTTCTTTTAATGATTTTGATTCAGTTCAAAAGTTATTTGATCAGCCAGAGATGGATAGCTCTAGAGTTGTTGCTGTTTTAATTGAACCTTTACAGGGAGAAGGAGGAGTAAACCCAGGAGATCCAAAATTCTTCAAACTCTTAAAACAGTTTTGCAAAAAGAACAGGTTGATGCTTATCTTTGATGAAGTTCAATCTGGAATGGGACGAACAGGTAAATTATGGGGTTATCAACATCTAGGAGTAGAACCAGATGCCTTCACTGTGGCAAAAGGGTTGGGAGGAGGACATCCCATTGGAGCTTTATTAACTAAAAAAGAAGCAAGTTATTTTGAACCAGGTGACCACGCAAGTACTTTTGGTGGAAACCCATTTGCATGCAAGGCTGGATTGACTGTTGGAGAAGAAATTCAGAAACGTAATCTTCTTGCCAATGTGGTCGATAGAGGCAATCAATTAGAACAGGGTCTTTTAGAGATAATTAAAACTTTTCCAACACAACTGGAAGGATTAAGAGGTCTTGGCTTAATCCAAGGTCTCGTTATCAAGGATTCATCATCGTTAACTTCGCAAGATATCATTAACTCAGCAATGAAACAACAGCTACTTCTTGTAGCCGCAGGGCCAAAAGTCGTGAGGATGGTCCCTCCTTTGATAATCAACAACAATGAAATTATTCAATTACTAAACAGACTTCGAACTAGCATCCAAAACGTCTGCGAAGTATAAATATCAATAATTCCAAGAAAGATTTAATTGAGGACCTCCTTATGGAAGGAATCCCAAAGGGAGTAAATTTGAATGTCAACAGAATGGAGATGGCCCTTAAAACGCTTAACAATCCTTGTATAGAAATACCAGCAATCCAAATAGCAGGTACAAATGGAAAAGGTTCTATAGCAAGTTTTATACAAAGTGGTCTTCAAATACTAGACATTAAAGCTGGAATTACTACATCTCCACATTTAATGAGTTGGTGTGAAAGAATATGCATTAATCAAGAGCCAATTCTTATTGAAGAGTTTAAGGAGACTATTAAATACATTAAGCCTCTTGTGGCGAAACATAATCTAACTTTATTTGAATTGACAATAGCTACTGCACTAGATTATTTCAGATCGAAGAGTGTTGAACTACTAGTTTTAGAAGTCGGTCTTGGAGGCAGATTAGATGCAACAACGGCTCACTCATTTAGACCAATTATTGCAATAGCTAATATAGGTCTTGATCATTGTGAATATCTAGGTCAAAGCTTAGAGGAAATTGCAAAAGAAAAAGCTGCTATCATAAACCCTAATTGCACTGTAATAAGTGCTCAACAGCATCCAGAGGTTGTAGATGTACTTAATAGCGTTGCTATTGAAAACAATGCAAGCATCAACTGGGTTGAACCATTATCTAAAGAATGGAATCTAGGGTTAAATGGAGACTTCCAAAGATACAATGCTGCTGTAGCAAGAGGGGCTTTAAAGGAACTAAATGAATTTGGTTGGGAAATAAATGAAAAGCAAATAAGAGAAGGCTTTGCATGTGCAAAATGGCCGGGAAGACTGCAACAAATACTTTGGAAAGAAAAACCTATAATTATTGATTGTGCACATAATCCTCATGCAACCGAACAAATATCAAATGAACGTCGAATATGGAGTAGAGAAGAGTATGGAGTTCAATGGATTTTAGGGATACAAAAAAACAAGGATGCGCCTAGGATGCTTCAATCTCTAATTAAACCGAACGATATTGCTTGGATAGTTCCTGTTCCGGGATACATGAGCTGGAATCAAAATGAACTAGCAAAGATATGTCCGATTTTCCTTCCTCAACTAAAGTCCGCAAACAATATAGAAGAAGTTCTTTCTACCATTCTTTCAACGAAAAATTGGCCTATACCATCTCCCGTTATTACTGGCTCAATTTATTTAATTGGAGATCTCCTGAGCAAGGAACACATTAAGTACAAAGAGGTTAATTGATCAACCAACCTTTCAACTTACCTGGATTAAGAATCCCATTAGGGTCATAGAGCTTTTTGGCCTTCACTTGATCGACGTCAATAACACCAAGGCCACCATCTTCAACTGTAATTACATGAGGATTAAATATAACAGCACCCTTCTCTTTACAATCTAAAATTAGTTTTTCTAGTAGAGCTCTGCCTTTCCATTTTACTAATGGTAAAGCGGCTATTCTCTGGGCACCCTGCTGGCGAACTGCTTCCAAGTGCCAAATAAGATCATCTCCCCAAAATGATTTTAATGAATTCATAATCTCAATCTCTGGTTGAGGTAATAACATTTGCAAGTAAGTCCAATCAGGGTCATTATTCCGCATATGCAAAGTTGTATGATTCCAACTCAGCTCTCTCAAGCCCACCCCACTTCGTTCATTCTCTGGACCTATAAGATTGAAATCAGCAGAAAAAGACCGTGCAAGAGTTTTTAAAGTAGTTATTCCATCTGGTGCAACTAATATTAGGAGACGATGCTTACCACTGGTTTTCGGGAGCCAATTCGGCATATTTTTGACAATTTCCTTCTCTAATAAACTACACAGGAAGAGATCAATTACTGAATTAGCTACTTCTTGGAGAAGTTTTACAGCATCAGTCCAATTAGTGCAATCTATAAATACTTCTTGCCATGACACTGCAGGGGCAGTCGCCAAGGTCAATGCTGTAATAATCCCATTTGTACCATAGGCATGATTTAAAGGTCTAGAAGCATTCAAGTCGAGTTGCAATTTCCTTGGACATTCCTCTACTGTGATCACTTCTAAGCCCTGTAAATGCCCAAAATCACGTAAAAATCCCCATCGAACAGATCCAATACCACCTGATCCGCCAGCAATAAAGCCTCCTATTGAAGCACTTCTCCATGTACTAGGAAGCAAACGAAGTTGCCGACCATTAATTGCTAATTGTTGGTTGAGATCTCTCAATAAACATCCTGGTTCTACCGTAACCTCTCCAGTTGAAGAATCAAAATTCCTAATGCTACAAAGATTATCCATAAGCATAACTACGCCAGCTTTCAGGGGCACGCATTGACCATAATTACCTGTACCTGTTCCTCTAATCGTTAAAGGTAATCGATACTTATTGCAAGTAGAAGCAACAGCTATAACAGCTTCCACAGATGATGGTCTCACAACAAGATCTGCACAACAACCAGAAAGTTGTTTTCTAAGTACAGGAGAGTAATCGAAAAAGTCTTTTGAAAACTTTTCTCGGTCAGAAAGATTCTCTAAAAGTTGCAAGCCATCCACTAAAGCAAGTTCCTTAATTAAATTCCGAAGCTGCAGCGTGTTTGTCATTAGTAAAGATCTTTCAATGTAGTTCTATTGGGAAGCATTGTTTTATCCAACAAATTTCCTTCAATGAGAACCTCTCGACTTGGAATAATTGATAAGGCCTCAACCCAATTACTCGCATCAAGAACAATAAAGTCTGCCGGGCTCCCAACTTGAATAGTCCCATCCCAGTCAAGTTTAAGCACGTTTGCAGCTGAAGTCGTAAAAGGAGAAAGGCCTAATCGGTGCCATGGCGCAAGTTGAGTTAAAGGCATCGAAAATGCCATCAATGAAATAGGATCTAGCCCACCTAATGGGAACCAAGGATCTTGAATATTATCTCCACCTATAGCAACAGTTACACCAGCTTTTTGCAACTGCTTTATTGGAGCAAGGGGTCTTATAATTGAAGTCTCATTTAATTGTCGTCCTAATAACCAAGAATTTGTCAAAGGTAATGCAATGACATTAATTTCATACGAAGAAATTGCTTCCGCCAATCGTGCTAATTCAGATTGAGGAAGGAGACTCATGCTACTTAAATGGCTACAAGTAATCGGAATTTTGATCTGTAAATGATCTAGAGCACGAATTAGTTGTTTCAAACCAGCTGCAGGAAATTTATCAGTCTCATCAATGTGTAAATCGATACCGCAGTCAAGTTGATTTGCAAGTATTAACAACTTGCTCAGAGATGAATAAGATTTTTCATCTTTAAATTCTGAGAGAAGAACTCCTCCTAATAATCCTCCTTCAGCAGCAACGCGTCCGGCCAAGAGACGTCCTTCAGTCGTATCCCAATACTCCAAAGGTACTAATGCTATACATTGTAAATCGATCAAAGTCTTCCATTCGGACCTTAAATCAAATAACGTTTGCAAGCTTTCCCCCCCAGAGGGTCCGAAAGCATCTACATGACTTCGAATTGCTCTAAGTCCATTTTTTAAAGCAAGAAATAAAGCCTTCTCAGCCCTATAACGGACTACCTGAGGAGTACGAGTTTTGTGTTCTGCAAGGTTAGATTCAAGCGATTCTGCATAAGTGCCTTTTAAATTTGGAAAAGCACTCCATGTAAAAGCCTTATCTATATGAGAATGAGGCTCCACAAGCCTAGGAAGAACTAATTTCGTAGGAAGATTATTAGTGTTATCAATGGGTTTTATACGAATGATTTTCCCTTTTTCCCAAATAACCCTAAGTGGACAAAGACCTTCAGCACTAGTAGAGACAGATAAAATGTCAGTTCCATTCACTATCAAACCACGAGGGAACCATGCCTCTAAATAATTCTGATCAGCAAAATCCAATATGCTTTTCATTTCACTCAAGTAAATAATAAAAAACCATCAAAACGGGTTTTAGTTTTTTTTGTGATACTGAATTCAAGTATGGCTAATCACAAAGACATTTGTGTGCTGAACTTAAATAATCAGGAAAAATATGGAAAGGAAATCACAAAAAAAGATGTTCATAAATTGACTGCGGCAAAATTTTCACTAGAACGACATATGAATTGGTAAATTCATTAATGTGCGGCGGGCGTCGCCAAGAGGTTAAGGCAGCGGCTTGTGGCGCCGCTATTCGGGGGTTCGAATCCCCTCGCTCGCCCTTTTTACTTCCCATCAAGAAAATTAGGAGTAAATTAATTTACAGAACTAACTTTTTACTTCTAATTAAAAGAGATATTGAATTAACTCATTTTTTACAAGTGAATTTGTCCTGATTGTGATTCAACTCTCCCAGAAGCCATTAAAAATCAACCACGAACTCCCTGAATCTGGGCGAGGAAGTTATTGGATAACCACTTTTGGCTGCCAAATGAATAAAGCAGATTCTGAAAGGATGGCAGGCATTCTCGAAGGAATGGGATATAAGGAAGCAAAGGCTGAATTGCAAGCTGATTTAGTGCTTTACAACACTTGTACCATTCGTGACAATGCAGAACAAAAGGTTTATAGCTATTTAGGGAAGCAAGCTCGCAGAAAGCACTTATCTCCTCATTTAAAACTTATAGTCGCTGGTTGTGTAGCTCAACAAGAGGGTGCAGCTCTCCTGAGAAGAGTTCCAGAACTTGATCTAGTAATGGGTCCTCAACATGCAAATAGATTAGAAACTCTATTAAATCAAGTCGATAATGGTCATCAAGTAGTAGCGACTGAAGAGTCTCACATACTTGAAGATTTAACTGCAGCAAGAAGAGATAGTAAAGTTAGTGCGTGGGTAAACGTCATTTATGGGTGCAATGAACGTTGTACTTACTGCGTAGTCCCTTCAGTGAGAGGGAAAGAACAATCAAGAGAGCCAGAAGCAATAAGAAAAGAAATAGAGAACTTAGCTCAAAAAGATTTTAAAGAAATTACTCTTCTAGGGCAAAATATCGATGCATATGGAAGAGACCTGAAAGAAATCTCAAGTTTACAAAGAGAAAAGATTTCATTAAAAGATTTACTAACTTATATTCATGATATTGATGGAATAGAACGTATCCGTTTTGCCACAAGTCATCCAAGATATTTTACTGATGAGTTAATACAAACCTGCGCGGAACATTCAAAAATATGTGAGCATTTTCATATCCCATTTCAAAGTGGTGATAATGAAATTCTTAAAAGGATGGCCAGAGGTTACACGATTGAACGATACAAAAAGATAATATATAAAATCAAAGAGGTAATGCCAGAAGCCTCTATTAGTGCAGATGTCATAGTTGCATTTCCAGGTGAAACTGAAGTTCAATTCCAAAACACACTAAATATAATTGAAGAAATTGGTTTTGATCAAGTTAATACAGCAGCCTACTCTCCTAGACCAAATACACCTGCTGCAAAATGGGCAGGTCAAATTCAAGAAGAAGTTAAAGTTGAACGCCTAAAAAGAGTAAATCAATTAGTAGCAGAAACCGCAAGAGTTAGAAATAAAAGATATGAAGGAAGGGTAGAAGAAGTACTTGTAGAAGGAATAAATCCTAAGAATAGAGAACAGTTAATGGGACGTACTCGCACAAATAGACTGACCTTTTTCCCTCAGCACTCAAACAGTTATTTATTGTACAAGGCTGGTGATATCGTTAAAGTTAAGATAGAAGAAATACGCTCATTTTCTCTAACCGGAACTCCTATTAACTAGTAAAAGTAACTAAATTAATATGTAACTTATGACTAGTCTCCGATCACATATATGCATTGTTTTCGGAGGTCGTTCGGGAGAACATGATGTTTCGATAAAATCTGCCGAAACTATTATTAAACACTTAAAAAGTGAGCGAAATTCAAAATACTTTGAGGTTAGCTATATTTATTTAGATAAAGAAGGTAATTGGTGGCCTTCGAATGTGGCTTCATTAGCACTTGAGAAAGGCTTTGGACTTACCAAGGATGAACTCCCAAGAAGTGAAGTCTTAAGTGGATTTTATTCAATACCAGAAGATACTAAGGGAGTAGATATATGGTATCCAGTTCTTCATGGCCCAAATGGAGAAGATGGCACTATTCAAGGTTTTTTTAAAATGACTGGCAAGCCATTTGTGGGATCAGGGGTCTTGGGCTCTGCCTTAGGAATGGATAAAATTGCTATGAAAGCATCCTTTGCTGCTGCAGGTTTGCCTCAAGTTCCCTATGCATTCGCAGAATCTAGAGACATAGAAACTAAAAACTCTACCGTCCAATTAATTGAATATTTAGAAAAGAAACTAGGTTATCCATGTTTCGTTAAGCCATCAAACCTAGGATCTTCAGTAGGAATCAGTAAAGCATATACAAGAGAAGAGCTCCTTAAAGGATTGAAATTAGCCACACATTTTGATGAAAGGATAATTATTGAGCAAAATGTCTCGGCGAGAGAACTTGAATGCGGAGTATTAGGAAAAACAGAAATGAAAGCATCCTTTGTAGGAGAAGTGAGACATCAATCCGACTGGTATAACTACGAAGCAAAATATTCAGACAATCTCAGTTCACCCATAATTCCTGCTCCAATAGGAATCAAAATTGCCAACAAAATTCAAGAATTTAGTTTATCTGCATGCAAAGCAATTAATGCTTATGGAATGGCGCGAGTAGATTTCTTTTACAAAGAAGATACAGAGGAAATCTTCATCAATGAAATAAACACATTGCCAGGCTTCACAAGTAAAAGCATGTATCCAATGCTATGGGAAGCTACAGGATTAAGTCTTGAAGACCTGGTCGCGCAATTAGTA
>CACILY010000035.1 GCA_902587615.1 uncultured Prochlorococcus sp. | reverse complement strand
TCAAAGGAGGTAATGATTTGTTAGAAGTTGAACTAAACCAAGGCAAAAAAGTTCTTATTCCCTTTGTTAAAGCTATTGTGCCAGAAGTAAATATCAAGGACGGATGGTTGCATCTCACTCCACCAGCTGGTCTATTAGAAATATAAAGAGTTGACGATAACAAGCTCTTTGAAAGACTCCTAAACGAATGATGCGGAACCAGTGAAAAAAAGCCCTCTAATTCCCGTGATCCTATGTGGAGGGACAGGTACTAGGCTTTGGCCACTATCAAGATCTACATATCCAAAGCAATACTGGAACCTAATTGGGGAAAATAATCAAACTTTGCTGCAACAAACACAAGAGCGTTTAAAAGGGATAAATGAAGTAAATCAACCTATATTTATATGTCATGAAGATCATCGATTCATTGTCGCAGAACAGATTCGTCAGATCAATGTAGAAGCAAACTCTATCGTCTTGGAACCTACAGGTAGAAATACAGCTCCAGCTATTGCCATTGCAGCTTTACAAGCTTTAAAGCAAGATAATGATCCTCTCTTATTAGTGCTGGCAGCAGATCATGAAATTCGTGACATAGATAAATTCCACAACACAATAAATGCAAGCAAATCCTATGCAGAAGAAGGGAGATTGGTTACTTTCGGGATAGTTCCTACAGGCCCAGAAACTGGTTATGGATATATAGAAGCCATAGAACCTCTTAACCCAAACAAACTAACAGGAATTGATATTGCAAGATTTGTAGAAAAACCTAATAAGGAAACTGCTGAAAAATTTTTAAAAGATAAAAGATTTACATGGAATAGTGGCATGTTTCTTTTTAAAGCAAGTGCAGTAATTAATGAACTTACAAAATACGAACCTGATTTAATAAGTTATTGCAAAACTTCTTTAGAGCAAGGAAAAACAGATCTAGATTTTTTAAGATTAAATAAAACATCTTTTGAAAAATGTCCAAACTTAGCAATAGACGTAGCAGTTATGGAGAAGACATCCTTAGGTACTGTCCTTCCTCTAAATGCAGGATGGAGTGATGTTGGAAGCTGGAAAACTCTTTGGGAAACAGAAGATAAGACTAGTGACGGAAATGTAATTAAAGGCAATGTAATATCAGAAAGTTCAAATAATTGTTATTTAAGAAGCGAGAATCGTCTTTTAGTAGGAATAGGGCTTGAGAAAATAGTTGCTATTGAAACTGATGATGCAGTCCTTATAAGTAATATTGAGGATACACAAAAAGTAAAGGAAATAGTCAAAACCTTAGAAAGGCAAGGTGCACCCCAAGGAAAAGCTCATAGGAAAATTTATCGTCCTTGGGGAAACTTCACATCAGTAGTAGAAGGAACTCGCTGGCAAGTTAAGAAAATTGAAGTAAATCCAGGAGCCAGACTTTCTCTACAAATGCATCATCATCGTGCAGAACATTGGGTAGTAGTTAAAGGAACCGCGTTAGTAGAAAAAGATAACGAGAAAAAATTATTGAAAGAAAATCAAAGCACTTATATACCTTTAGGATGCAAGCATAGACTTTCAAATCCAGGAAAGTTACCTGTGGAATTAATCGAGGTTCAAAGTGGAGATTATTTAGGGGAAGATGATATTGTTCGTTTTGAAGATATTTATGGTCGGATTGAGAAATAGCAACAAATATAATTCACTCAACTGTCACACTCTTTGCCAGATTTCTAGGCTGATCAACATCTAAGCCTCTATGAGCAGCAATGTGGTAGCTAAAAAGTTGCATAGGTATAACAGTTAGCAATGGACTGATCCATTCAGTGACATTAGGAATTGGCAATAAAGAATCAAATATTGCCGTATCTGGTCCTTCAGGTGCAATTCCTATTAATTGCGCATCACGCGCTTTGGCTTCCTGTGCATTACTAAGAACTTTTTCAAAAACTTTACCTGGAGTAGCTATTGATATAACAGGAACTCGGTGATCTATTAATGCAATAGGGCCATGTTTCATTTCGCCAGCAGGATAACCTTCTGCATGTATATAACTAATTTCTTTTAATTTCAAAGCCCCTTCTAAAGCTATTGGATAATTAATTCCTCGTCCTATAAAAATCACATCTTTAGTATCAGAGAAATTATGAGCTAAAGATTCAGTTATTTGATTATGATTATTTAAAAGAATTCTTAGTTGATCAGGAACATTTTGCAACTCTTCTATAAGGCTAGATATCTCATCTAGAGTTCGAGAGTTTCTTCTTGCAGCAAATGCAATTGCCAAGCCATAAAAAGACAATAATTGTGCCAAAAAAGTTTTAGTAGCTGCCACACCAACTTCTATTCCTGCTCCAATATCAAGTACATTTTCAACCTGTCTAGAAATAGAACTATCAGGTCTATTAGTAATTGCTAACTGTCTTGATATAAAAGAGGGATCTCCAAAATTCTTTCTGCGATCAGCTTCCATTGCTAAGGCAGCTAGCGTATCTGCAGTTTCTCCTGATTGTGTTACACCAATTGTGAGTGTGTGAGGACTTAATGGGGGAGCAGCATATCGAAATTCACTTGCATAAAAAACTGTAGTAGGAATTCCAGCAAATTGTTCTAATAAATAAGCTCCAACCATTGATGCATGGCGACTAGTCCCACAAGCAAGTATCTGGATTTGATTTATAGATTGATAAAAAGATTCTTCAAATGGAAGAGAGATTGGAAATTGATCAGAAAGATGTTGTGGAAAATGTCTTGCAAGCCATAATTCAACGGTTTCAGGTTGTTCATGAATTTCTTTCAACATGAAATGACGAAAATTTTTCTTATCTACAGCATTTTCATTTTCAGAAAGAATCAAGGGATTTCGTTGCTGTCTACAACCTGCTGAGTCATAAAGTTCAATACCTAAAGGAGTTAACAAAGCAATCTCTTCATCCTCCATAGGTAAAATTGCATTAGTAAAACCAGATAAAGCTGGGGTGTCACTAGCACAAAGAAATTCTCCTTGTCCTAAACCAATAATTAAAGGGGCTTGTCGTTTAGCGACAACCAATGCATCAGGAGCATTACTCCAAATCACAGCTAATGCATACGCTCCTTCCAATCGAGATAACACTAATTGAACTGCTTTTAAAAGTGTTTCGCCAGAATCTAAGCAACCTTCTTCTTTAAGCTTTTTCAGTTGCTTACTAATTAAATGAGGGATGACTTCTGTATCAGTTTCAGAAAGGAAATTAACCCCATCTGATTTCAATTCATTACGCAACAGATTGTGATTTTCAATAATTCCATTTTGAACAACCGCTACATCACCAGATTGATCTCTATGAGGATGTGCATTTTGCTTTTCTGGTTTGCCATGGGTAGCCCATCGAGTATGACCTATGCCTAAATGGCCTTCAACAGAAGTCTTTTCAAGTAATGAAGCAAGGTTAACTAATTTGCCTTCTGCTTTTTCGCAAGTAAGAACTCCCTTTTTTTCTTGATCAAGACTTTTGATGGTAGCCAAACCTGCTGAGTCATATCCTCGATACTCAAGTTTTCTTAAACCTTCAAGGATTAATGGAGCAACCTCCCTAGAGCCAATTAATGCAACTATTCCGCACATATAAGACTCTGTTTAATGCTCTTTGAAGCTAACAAAGTTTAATAAAATAACTTTTATCTAAATCTTTAGATTGAAAATTTAATAAGCCAAGCCCATACTTCTAGTCGTTTCATCACCCAAATAAACTCGAATACTGAGGAAGTCTGTTGGGCAAGCTGTCTCACATCTTTTGCATCCCACACAATCCTCAGTTCTTGGAGATGAGGCTATTTGCCCGGCTTTACAGCCATCCCATGGGACCATTTCGAGAACATCTAAAGGACATGCTCGTACACATTGAGTGCAGCCAATGCATGTGTCGTAGATCTTGACAGCGTGAGACAAGAGACGTTTTACCTGTTGTATAAAACTTTACCCAATATTCGGACATATCTAAAAGATTCTTATCTTTGCCGTCACTTTTGTTAACTAGCCACTTCAGACCCTAGGATGAATGGTCAGGTTATAAAGGCTATGTCTCAGGAAGCAATTCTCGAAAAAGTTTGTTCTATCGTTTCAGAACAACTTAGTGTTGATGCCGGTGAAGTCAAGTCGGACTCAAATTTTCAAAATGACCTCGGAGCGGATTCGCTTGACACAGTGGAATTAGTCATGGCTTTAGAAGAAGCTTTTGACATAGAAATTCCCGACGAAGCAGCCGAGGGCATCACCACTGTTGGAGATGCAGTCAAATACATTGAAGAAAAAAAAGCCTGAGGTCTCATGATGGATAATCTCCATCGAGTTGTTATTACCGGTCTCGGTGCAGTGACGCCTATTGGTAACACTGTTAATGACTATTGGACAGGTCTGAAAAATAGTCTCAATGGAGTTGAGGCAATCACACTATTTGATGCATCTAATCATGCATGCCGTTTCGCTGCAGAAGTGAAAAATTTTGATCCACAAGGAATTTTGGAACCTAAAGAATCAAAACGATGGGATAGGTTTGCAAAGTTTGGTGTGGTTGCGGCAAAAGAAGCTTTAAAAGATTCAGGATTAACTATTACTGAATCAAATGCTGACAGGATTGGAGTCATTATTGGTTCCGGAGTTGGGGGTCTTCTAACCATGGAAACCCAAGCAGGTGTTCTACATGCAAAGGGTCCCAATCGAGTAAGTCCTTTTACGGTGCCAATGATGATTCCAAACATGGCAACGGGTCTTGCTGCAATTGCTTTAGGCGCAAAAGGTCCCAGTTCAGCTGTAGCCACTGCTTGCGCAGCAGGCTCTAATGCTATTGGAGATGCCTTAAGACTTATTCAATTAGGCAAGGCAGATGCAATGATTTGCGGAGGTGCCGAAGCAAGTATTACTCCTCTTGGAGTTGCTGGATTCTCTAGTGCGAAAGCTCTTTCATTCCGAAATGAAGATCCTGCAACTGCAAGTAGACCTTTTGATGCAGAGCGTGATGGATTTGTTATTGGAGAAGGATCAGGAATTTTAATTATTGAATCTTTGGAACATGCTTCAAAAAGAGGAGCAAACATCTATGCGGAATTAATTGGATATGGGACAACTTGTGATGCTCATCACATCACATCTCCTACTCCTGGAGGTTTAGGAGGAGCAGAAGCCATGAAATTGGCCCTTGAGGATGCAAAAATCACACCTGAAAAGGTTGATTACGTTAATGCCCATGGAACGAGCACTCCCGCGAATGACAGCAATGAAACTTCTGCAATCAAAATCTCTCTTAAAGACAGGGCAAACCAAATTCCTGTAAGTTCCACTAAATCTATGACCGGGCATTTACTCGGAGGATCTGGAGGAATTGAAGCCGTGGCTTGCGTTCTCGCAATAAAACATGGAATCGTTCCTCCTACAATCAATTACTCAAATCCTGACCCTGCATGTGATTTGGACTATGTGTCCAATACAACCAGGGAAAAGACATTAAGAGTCGTACTATCTAATTCATTTGGTTTTGGAGGGCACAATGTGTGTCTTGCCTTTAGCCAAATAAATTAAAGATCCAATCTCTCAGAATCCTTTTAATCCCAAATCAAAAAAATGGTCGCTGCGTCCGCTTCTCTAGATACTCTTTGCATTAACAGCATCAGGATGCTTGCTGTAGATGCAGTTAACAAATCCAAAAGTGGCCATCCAGGTCTGCCTATGGGATGTGCCCCAATGGGCTATGCACTTTGGGATAAGTTCCTAAATCATAATCCTAAAAATCCTCAATGGTTTAACCGTGATCGGTTTGTTTTATCTGCTGGCCATGGCTGCATGCTCCTATATGCCCTTTTGCATCTCACGGGATATGAATCAGTAACTATTGATGATATAAAACAATTTCGTCAGTGGGGTTCTCGTACACCTGGCCACCCAGAAACATTTGAGACAGCTGGAGTAGAAGTAACGGCGGGACCATTGGGAGCTGGTATTTCTAATGCAGTAGGTCTAGCAATATCAGAAGCTCATTTAGCTGCAAAATTCAACAAATCTGATGCAAAACTAGTTGATCATTTTACCTATGTGATTATGGGTGATGGTTGCAATCAAGAAGGAATTGCATCCGAAGCTTGCTCTCTTGCAGGTCATCTAAAATTAGGAAAATTAATTGCTCTATATGACGACAACCATATAACTATTGATGGTAGAACGGATGTCTCATTCACTGAAGATGTTCTTAAGCGTTACGAATCATATGGGTGGCATGTTCAACATGTAAAAGAAGGAAATACCGATGTAAACGCTATTACTAATGCAATTAATGCTGCAAAAGCAATTACTGACAAGCCTTCCATAATTAAAATTACGACCACTATCGGTTTCGGATCTCCAAATAAAAGCGATACAGCAGGTGTCCACGGAGCTCCTCTGGGTGAAGAAGAGGCAGTCTTAACGCGTAAAGAACTTAATTGGTCATATGGTCCATTCGAAATTCCTCAAGAGGTATATAACCATTACCGAGAAGCAATTGATAGAGGATCTAAAAAAGAAGCTGAATGGAATGCAACGCTAACTAATTATCGAAATAAATATCCTAATGAAGCTAGTGAATTTGAACGTATGCTCCGCGGAGAACTTCCACAAGGGTGGGACAAAGACTTACCAAGCTATACACCTGATGACAAAGGATTAGCAACCAGAAAACACTCGCAAATTTGCTTAGGAGCATTAGGGCCTAATCTTCCTGAGCTCATAGGAGGTTCAGCAGACTTAACACATTCTAATTACACTGACATCAAAGGAGAGTCAGGATCATTCCAAGCCGAAACGCCTGAAAAAAGATATTTACATTTTGGTGTTAGAGAACATGCGATGGCAGCCATTCTTAATGGAATTGCCTATCACAACAGTGGCTTAATTCCTTATGGAGGAACATTCTTAGTATTCGCTGATTACATGAGAGGCTCTATGCGTCTTTCTGCACTAAGTGAATTAGGAGTTATATACGTATTGACGCACGATTCAATCGGTGTTGGTGAAGATGGGCCAACACATCAGCCAATAGAAACCATACCTTCTTTAAGGGCTATGCCAAATATGCTTGTTTTCCGACCAGGTGATGGTAATGAGACAACTGGAGCCTATAAAGTTGCAATTACAAATAGAAAAAGGCCAAGTTCGCTTTGTTTAAGTAGGCAAGGAATGCCTAATCAAGCAAACTCTTCTAGTGAAAAGGTTGCTCAAGGAGGATATATTTTAGAAGATTCTCAAGGAACTCCAGATCTAATTTTAATTGGTACTGGAACTGAACTAGATCTTTGCGTTCAAGCAGCCAAAGAACTAACAGGCCAAGGCCATAAGATTCGTGTTGTATCTATGCCATGTGTAGAACTTTATGAAGAACAAAGTGATGCTTATAAAGAAACCGTTCTTCCTTCATCTATTCGTAAAAGACTAGTAGTCGAAGCCGCAGAAACTTTTGGATGGCATAAATATATTGGTCTTGATGGAGACAGTGTAACCATGAATAGATTTGGAGCGTCTGCTCCAGGAGGAACTTGTATGGAAAAATTTGGATTTACTGTAGATAATGTAATTAATAAAGCTAAAAAATTACTAAGATAAATTTATTTAAAGCAATATAAACGTAAGTTATTAAATTAAAACTACTGTTCTTTATTTAATTTAACCGGCTTTAATTCATTTGCCCCCTTTGAATTAATAGCTTGATCAAGATCATCAAGATCTTGATCAGTAATTTTATTATTCATTGGGCAATGTTTAGGACCACACATTGAACAAAATTCGGCTTTTTTGAAAATTTCCTCTGGCAAAGTTTCATCATGAAATTGTTTGGCTCGCTCAGGATCTAAGGAAAGTTCAAACTGTTTATTCCAATCAAATGCATACCTAGCCTTACTTAATTCATCATCACGATCACGAGCACCTGCGCGATGTCTTGCAATATCTGCGGCATGTGCAGCAATTTTATATGCAATCAAACCTTCCCTAACATCTTCTGGATTTGGCAATCCTAAATGTTCTTTAGGAGTTACATAACAAAGCATTGCAGTTC
>CACILY010000034.1 GCA_902587615.1 uncultured Prochlorococcus sp. | reverse complement strand
CAGCCTGTGGATATTGCAGAGGCGATAGGTGGTCTCCCTTTGATTTTGCAAGCATTGGCTTTTAGATTATTAAGTAAAAATGAGGCGATAGAAGTTTATGAATATTTAGATCCTCCTGTTCAACAGAGTTTGTTAGACCGACTTAGGTCAGGAGAGGTGCTCGAATTAGTAGAACAAATGTCTCCAGATGACAGAGTGAGGCTTTTTGATGAATTGCCAGCCAAGGTGGTTAGGCGTTTGCTTGCTGAATTAAGTCCTTCCGAAAGACGCGTTACTGCTCAATTATTGGGCTATGAGTCTGAAACGGCAGGAAGATTGATGACTACTGAATTTATAGACCTAAAAGAGTTTTATAGTGCTGCACAAGCTTTAACTATTGTTCGACGAAGAGCCGCTTATACCGAAACTATTTATAGCTTGTATGTCACCGACAAGGAGAGACATTTAACGGGCATTTTGTCGTTAAGAGATTTAGTTACTGCAGACCCAGAAACACTTATTGGTGATGTGATGACTAGAGATGTAGTTAATGTCGCTACTAATACTGATCAGGAAGAAGTCGCTAGAGCAATTCAGAGATATGATTTCTTAGCTTTACCTGTTGTAGATAGAGAAAAGAGACTTGTTGGCATCGTCACAGTTGATGATGTAATTGATGTGATTGAGCAAGAGGCAACTCGGGATATTTATGCCGCTGGCGCGGTTCAAGCAGGTGATGAGGATGACTATTTTCAAAGTGATTTATTTGTAGTTGCAAGAAGAAGGGTTGTTTGGCTTGCTGTTTTAGTCCTTGCTAATGGATTAACTACTAAAGTCATTGCAATGAATGGAGAGGTTCTTAAGGAAGTTGTATTGCTTGCTGCTTTTATTCCTTTACTGATTGGAGCAGGAGGAAATGTTGGAGCACAAAGTTCAACAGTTGTAATTAGAGGACTAAGTACTCAGCGAATACAGAATCTTGGAATCTTGAAAGCAATTTTCCGTGAAACTGTTGCCGGTGCTCTGTTGGGTTTATTAATGCTTATTGTTGTTGTTCCTTTTGCATGGTGGCAAGGACAAGGACCATTGGTCGGAGCGGCAGTCGGGATTAGTTTGCTTGCTATAACCACTTTGGCGGCTACTGCAGGAGCTGCACTTCCATTGATATTTGATCGAATGGGGTTAGATCCTGCCTTAATGTCAGCTCCTTTTATTACGACTGCTACTGATGTAGCTGGCGTTCTGATTTACCTGAGGACGGCTTCCTGGCTCCTGGAAAACGTTACCTGAAGTAAGTATTTATACTTAACTTTTTTTGTAAAATTTGATCTTTACAATTCTTAGTAGTATTCTTCACAAAACTCAATGTAACGATGGATTTAGTCGCGGAAAAGAAGGAATCAATAACGACTTGTGAGAAATCTATTACTGAAATAGATTCTGTTAGATCTTATTTGCGAGATATTGGAAGAGTTCCCCTTCTGTCCAATGAGCAGGAAATTACTTTGGGTAGAAAAGTTCAGGAATTAGTTGCTATCGAATCGACTGAACTTGAACTGAAAGTTGAAATAGGAGAAAAGCCACCTATTGATTTATTGGCAAAGCGAATAGGAATTGCTTTACCCCAGCTTAAGAAGAAGATTAAATCTGGTAATAGAGCTAAGGAGCAAATGGTTGCTGCAAATTTACGCTTGGTAGTCAGTGTCGCAAAAAAATATACCAAGCGAAATATGGATCTTTTGGATTTAATTCAAGAAGGCACTATAGGTTTAGTTAGAGGTGTGGAAAAATTTGATCCAACAAGGGGTTATAAATTTTCAACCTAATTAATACACCAGGAATTGCACCAAAAGAAATTAAAATTAACTTCCTGAATATTATATTGCGTAAAATCATTATCTCAAGCAAATGAAATTCTATACCCTATAAAAAAGATTAGAATTCCTATCGATATTGAAGAGAAAGAGGAAACAAAGAATTGTCTCCATTCTCCATTCAAAATCATATAAAGAAGTTTTATGATAAAGCCAGAAAAAGTGCTCAAACTTCCTATGAATCCAATAGTAACGATAGAAAAGAGAATATTAACTTCATCTCCAATTAAATAATTATCTTTAAAGCCTAATAGCAATCCAAGTAAAAAAGCAGAGGTAATATTAACAATAAAAATACCTGCTGATTTAAAAAATAAGGACGAGTTGAAATAATCAACAATAAGTAATCGAATAGTCGTTCCTATGATGGCACTTATTGAAATAAAAAAAAAATTGAACCAGAAGGATTAATTTCAAACATTTATCCAGCCACGATTGGCTACTTCCACATCATCACAAAAAACAAAAGAACTAATTTCTATATGAAACCAAGAATACCCTTCTAAATCATTCCATGATCTCAAAACCCTAAAAGGAGTTCCAGGATAAAGAGTGCATAAAGTCTTTTCCTTTTTTGATGGAGAAGCTTTTAAATTACAACTATTATCAATAACCATTGGTTCGTTTCTATGATTACTATATCGTGCACCTTTAAGTTTATAAGCACCACCTGCAGGAAGTGCTACAGGACCTAATAAAGCAAAAGATAAAAGTAAAAGCCAACCTAATAGAGATGATTTAATAAGCATAATTAAATGTCTAGAGAAGCCATATCCAAATCAACACTATGAGTTTCAATAAATTCTCTTCTAGGAGCAACTTTATCTCCCATAAGTATGGTGAAAATACGATCTGCCTCTAGTGCATCTTCAATCTCTACTCTTTTCATCATGCGAGTAGAAGGATCCATAGTTGTTTCCCAAAGTTGCTTAGGCATCATTTCACCTAATCCCTTAAATCTCTGAATAGTGTAGTTTGCTTTTTCACCAAAAGAAGATAAGGTTTTTTTCAAATCATTTTCGTTATAACAATACTTATGATTCTTTCCTCGCTCGACCTTGTATAAAGGTGGACAAGCTATGTAAATATATCCACCTTCAACTAATTGTTTTTGATATCTATAAAAAAATGTTAATAAAAGTGTGCGTATATGTGCACCATCAACATCCGCATCAGTCATTATCACAACCCGATGGTATCTAAGATTTTTAACTTGAAACTCTTCTCCTTTAATCCCTAATCCTAAAGCAGTTATCAAAGCCTGTATCTCAGTATTTTTATATATTTTGGCATCATCAGTTTTTTCAATATTAAGTATCTTTCCTCTCAAAGGGAGAATGGCTTGAAATTTTCTATCTCTTCCTTGCTTAGCAGAACCTCCAGCAGAATCTCCTTCAACTATATAGATCTCTGATTCCCCAGGATCTCTGGAACTACAATCAGCTAATTTACCAGGAAGTGTTGAACTTTCTAAAACACTTTTTCTTCTTACAAGTTCTCTTGCTCTTCTTGCTGCCTCAGCAGCATTAAAAGCCTGAATTGCCTTATCTAAAATTAAATCAATAACATTAGGGTTAAACTCTAAATACTGACTTAAAGATTCTCCAACAAGACTGTCAACTATTCCTCTGACTTCAGTATTACCTAGTTTGGTTTTTGTTTGACCTTCAAACTCAGGCTCAGGAACTTTAACAGAAAGTACAACTGTTAAGCCTTCTCTTATATTCTCCCCAGCTAAATTAGAATCACCGTCCTTTCTTTTCCCTCTTTTACGAGCAAATGTATTAAAAGTTCGGGTTAAAACTGTTTTTAAACCTTCAATATGAGTCCCTCCATCTACAGTCCTAATGTTATTAGCAAAACCAAGAATACTATCTGAATAGGCATCAACACACCATTGAAGTGCTGCTTCAACCTGGACAGAATCTTTTTCAGAATTAACGTAAATGATTTCAGGGTGAAGTGAATCTTTTTCAGAATTCATATACTCAACATATTCTTTAATTCCACCTTCATAAAAATAAACTTCTTCGTGAGGCTTACCATTCGCATCTAAAGCATTATTTCTTTCATCACGAAAAACAATACGTACTCCACCATTTAAATAAGCTAATTCTCTAAGCCTTAAAGATAAAGTTGAATAATCAAAATTAATTCCATCAGTGAAAATTTCTTGGTCGGGCTTAAAACAAACTGTTGTGCCTGTAGCACTTTTTTCTGATTTTGGTTGTACTTCTGATTGAAGGGTTCCTTTCGCAATTCCTTTTTCAAATCGTTGAAAATGTAATTGCCCTTGTCTTCGAACCGTAACGTCCACCCATTCACTCAATGCATTAACAACAGAAATACCAACTCCATGTAGACCTCCAGACACTTTGTATCCACCGCTCCCAAACTTTCCTCCAGCATGCAAAACAGTTAAAACTGTTTCTAAAGCACTTTTGCCAGTACGAGGATGTACATCAGTTGGGATTCCTCGTCCGTTATCTCTAATTGATGCCGATCCGTCAGATCCTAAGACCACAAGGATTTCGTCACAGTGACCTGCCAAGGCTTCATCGACAGAATTATCTACGACTTCATAAACAAGATGGTGCAATCCTCTCGGTCCAGTTGAACCGATATACATTCCTGGACGCTTTCTGACAGGCTCCAAGCCTTCTAATACTTGGATCTGCTCAGCCCCATATGCAGCTTGTACCTTTTGGGGACTAGATTCTTTACTCATTCTGTTAAATAGCAGCCAGGGAAAGTTGTTCTTTTATCGCTCATGAAAAAGAATCCTCTTCCTGGAGATCCAAATTTACCACTGGGTTAAAAGAAAGTCTTAGGAAAAATCTTTAAACTCAATTAATACAATTTTTTCTTCTTGCAATTATTCAGAAAATTAAAAGACCATGAAAGAAAATAAACCCCTTGTAATTGTTCTTCTTGGACCTACAGCTAGTGGGAAAACAGCTCTAGCAATTGAATTAGCAAAAAAGTTCAAATTAGATATTCATAATATTGATTCAAGGCAGCTATACAGAGGAATGGATATAGGAACAGCAAAACCTACTAAAGAGCAGCAAAAACTTGTTAAGCATTTTCTTATAGATATATGCGAACCAACCCAACCAATCACATTGCATGAATTTAAAAAAAAGGCTCAAGCGAGCTTAGAAAAAAATCTTAAAGAGAAGAAAGTAGGTTTTTTAGTTGGCGGAAGTGGCTTATATCTCAAATCACTCACGAGTGGGCTAGAGCCACCAGCAGTAGCTCCTCAAAAAAAAATACGGGACCAACTCAAAAATATAGGTCAAACAGAATGTCATCAAATTCTTCAAAAGTGTGATCCACTCTCAGCTCAAAAAATTTCAAAATCAGATTCACTAAGGACGATAAGGGCCTTAGAAGTTTTTTACGCTACTAGTTATCCAATGAGCTCTCAAAAACAATCGAAATCTCCTCCGTGGAAAATTCTCGAAATTGGACTAAATCCTAAAAATCTTGATGAAAAAATTTCTAAAAGAACTAATGCCATTTTTAAAAATGGCTTAATTGAAGAAACTAAATACTTAATTAATAAATTTGGTCATGACCTACCTCTTCTTCAAACAATTGGCTATCAAGAAGCATTATCAAACATCAAAGGAGAACTTAGTCTTAGTGAAGCCATACAAATAACAAACAAACGAACTCATGCTTTTGCCAAAAGGCAAAGAACTTGGTTCAAAAAGCAACATTCCCCTAAATGGCTCAACGATGAAAAACCTCTCAAAGATTCGATATCGTTGATACAAGACGTTATAGGGTTAAGTTATTAGAAATCCAACTGAAAAGTTAATTCTTTGGTCTTACTAGTTCTCTCATCACACTGAATGCCACCTCGTCCTCGTTTTGATCGTCGCGCTCCGGAAAGAGAGCTGCCAAACATTAATGATCGCATCAAGTATCAAAAACTTCGTGTTGTAGATGCAGATGGAACTCAGCTAGGAGTAATTGATCGAGAACAAGCATTAGAGATAGCTCAGGAAAGAGAGTTGGATCTTGTGCTGGTCAGTGAGAAAGCTAATCCTCCTGTTTGCAGAATCATGAACTATGGAAAGTTCAAATTCGAACAGGAAAAAAAGGCAAAAGAAGCCAAAAAGAAATCCCATCAAACAGAAGTCAAAGAGGTCAAGATGCGCTACAAGATTGACCAGCATGACTATGATGTCAGGATTGGTCAGGCAACAAGATTTCTTAAAGCTGGTGACAAAGTTAAATGCACTGTCATTTTTAGAGGTAGAGAAATTCAACATACTGGTCTAGCAGAAACACTCCTTCAAAGAATGGCCAAGGATTTAGAAGAACAAGCAGAAGTACAACAGCCACCTAAACGCGAAGGTAGAAACATGATCATGTTTCTTTCACCACGAAAATCACCTTTAATAAAAAAAGAAAATCCCGACTCCTCAACCAATCGATCTTTAAGATCCATTTCTTAACCTATCCAAGATGAAAATTCGAAAAACTTATTATTCATCGAGGTTTTTAGTTAAAGCAACCCCTGGAAATTTAAACTTTACCGAACTATTTTTACCCTTAAGGACGCAACAATAATTGTCACTTGCAAAGATTTTTATTAAGGTGACGAGATGAAACCTGGCACATAGGCGTGCGATTCAATATTCACCAAGAAAGTGAAATCCCTGCATCTAGCCAGCTTTACAATCAAATTTGTTTTGCTATTGCAGCCCGCCATTATCCACCAGGCCATAGGTTACCTAGTACCCGTCAATTGGCTATGCAAACTGGTCTGCATAGAAATACCATCAGCAAGGTTTACAGACAGCTGGAAACAGATGGAGTTGTAGAAGCTATAGCTGGATCAGGAATATATGTTAGAGATCAACAAAAACAACGAGAAATTCGGGCATCTATAAATACCAGAAAGAAAATCATCAAAGATATAGATCAAGAAGTAAGGCAATGTGTAGACACTCTTCTGAATTCAGGATGCACCCTTCAACAAACAAGAGATCTGTTTATTCAAGAAATAAACTGGAGGCTAAGATGTGGAGCCAGAGTTTTAGTTAGCACGCCAAGGGAAGATATTGGCGCCTCAATGCTCATAGCAGAAGAATTAAGCCCAAATATTGATGTTCCTGTAGAAGTGGTCCCGATGGAAGAACTTGAAAATATTCTTGAGAATTCCAACAAGGGAACAGTAGTCACAAGTAGATATTTCTTACAACCCCTAGAAGAATTAGCAAAACGTCATGGTGTAAGAGCCATTGCAGTTGATCTAAGTGATTTCAAAAAGGAATTAGCCATGTTAAAGGAACTGCGTTCAGGGAGTTGCGTCGGGATTGTCAGCATTAGTCCAGGGATACTTAGGGCAGCACAAGTTATCTTGCACTCAATGAGAGGCAATGAGCTGCTTTTAATGACTGCCAACCCAGATGTGGGAAGTCGATTAATTGCTTTACTAAGAGCAGCTAGTCATGTCTTATGTGATAAACCAAGTTTACCTTTGGTAGAACACACTCTTCGTCAAAATCGCTCTCAATTAATTCGAATGCCACAAGTACATTGTGCCGAAAATTACTTAAGTGAATCAACTATTGAGCAACTGCGAAAAGAAATAGGTGTAATGACCTAGATATTTTTTTAACTTTAGTCGATGTTAAAAGCAATCAAATCAGACTTCTCAATTATTAGAGAAAGAGACCCTGCCGCAAGAAATTTAATTGAAATTTGTTTATGTTATCCAGGTTTTCATGCACTAGCTCTTCATAGAATTAGTCATAATTTATGGAAAATTGGCCTTCCTGTATTCCCTCGTCTATTAAGTCAAATTACTAGAGCCCTAACAGGCATAGAAATTCATCCAGGCGCGAAAATAGGCAGAGGAGTCTTTATTGATCATGGAATGGGTGTAGTAATTGGTGAGACTGCTCAAATTGGCAATAGATGTCTTCTTTATCAAGGAGTAACCTTAGGAGGCACTGGCAAAGATTATGGGAAAAGACATCCCACATTAGCTGAAAATGTAGTGGTAGGAGCTGGAGCAAAAGTCTTAGGTGCCATTAATATTGGAGCTAATACAAGAATAGGAGCAGGATCAGTTGTAGTTAGAGATGTAGAAGAAGACAGTACGGTTGTAGGAATTCCAGGAAGAGTCGTTCACAAAAGTGGGGTAAAAATTAATCCCCTAGCACATTCTGCTCTTCCTGATACAGAGGCGGATATTATTCGGAATCTAATGGAGCGTATTGACCATCTAGAAAACCAAGTTATTGCATATCAAAATCATCTACAAGATTTAAGTGAAGGTAAAACTCCTAAAAATATTTGGCAAGGAAAGGCACAAAGCTTAAAAGACAAGGAAATTATTGAATTCTTAGGTGAAACTGAAGGT
>CACILY010000033.1 GCA_902587615.1 uncultured Prochlorococcus sp. | reverse complement strand
ATCCCTAACTTGATTCGTAAAGGTTTTTTATTTCGCTCTGATTCTTGAAGCCTTAACAAAAGATTTTGATCAGAAGATTGATCATCACTATTTGGGAAAAGGTCAGATATCCCTCGACTCAACCATGCCGGTAATGAAATGAAGTTTTCCGGCATGACAAAAATGCTGACTTGTTCAAATGGTATAAGCCAAACCCTCCCACTAGCAAAAGACTAATCATCAAGTTGTGACTTCATCCTTTCCAAAGTCATATTCATTTGCTGAAACATCTGATCTGGAGTAATCCCAAATTGATTTAATTGTGTTTTCAACTGCTCGACTGTCATTTTTGCCTGAAAATCTTCTGAAAGTTCAAATCGCTTCATAAAAACTTTATAACGTTCCATTAGGGATTCCATAGTACTTATAAACATCTTTTTCCCTTCGCGATCAAATTTCCCATAGTCAGAGCCTAACTTCATTAACTGTTGATAGTCAGTAAAAAGCCTCTTTGCCTCTTCTTGAACAATTTCTGATTCAAAAAATGCCATCACCATGATCTCCAATACTTAAAATCAGTGTCATCGAGACAGAGAACACTACATCTGAAATTTGATCTTTTCTTGCAATCATTACCTAATTACAATGATCAGCTTGTATGAAATTTTGACTTATATAAGCATATATTGAAAGAGGGGAATTACTACATTCTCAAAAAAGTTAAGAATCAATCCCCTTTCTTTAAGCATCATGAGTATTAAGCTTTAATTAAACTCGTTACACCAAAAAGCTTTTCAGGTGGAGTATCTTTAGCAACTTGAATTTTACATGTCATAGAATTTCACAAATTAGCTCATCCTTTATTTCTAAAATCCTAGTCAAATGAATCATTTGTTGCACCATCAAAATCATCGAGATCGATTCAAAAGAGTCAATAATAAAGTATCTCTAAGTAATGGCAGTCATCCAAAGATAAACGACTACTCCTTAGTTGATTTCAAGGCTTGCTCTATTTCAAAAATACGCCAATCAACAAACAAAGTTAACCACTTTGTTCCTCTCTCTGCAATTATTAAGCAAGTAACAATATGAATTCATCTCAAAGCCAAGGTGAGCTTTTTGAAAAAAATAATCACCTTTTAGATCTCGATTCACACAATATTGAAGTAACTTTAAGTAAGGAGTTAATACAAGGCTGGCAAGAAAAAATTCACTTATATCAATATAATCTCTTTCAAGGTCTTGGAAGTGAACATCAACAGACCTCTCTTTTTGACTACAACTCAACCACTCTGCCCGCAAACAAATTTGCACCCTTAACGCTTACTCCGTTGCCTTTGAGCTTTTGGCGATGGCCAAAAGCCTTACATCATGGGCCAGCAATTTATGTAGTAATGGATCGTCTGATTGAACAAAATTCATATTTAATGCTCTACATAGGAGAAACTATCTCCGCAGAAAAACGCTGGAAAGGTGAACATGACTGCAAATATTATCTAGCAAACTATTCAGAAGCTCTAAAAAGAGCAAAAGTGAATAATCAATTAAGCATACGCTTCTGGACTGATGTACCTAAATCAACCAAACAAAGGAGGAAAATTGAGCAAGATCTTATCAAGTTATGGCTTCCACCATTCAACAAGGAAACAAGAAGTCGTTGGGAAACTCCATTCACTGCTGAAATCGGGTGAAGTTAATGACTAACATTAATTTATCTCCATAATAAAATGAACATCTCAATCAATCCAGAAACTCTCAATAACTGGTCAGGATCAGTTCTGATCTACGGAATCTGTCAAGGTGATTTTAATAGTGAGCTTGAGGGATTAGAAGGACTTGTAAAAAAAGAAGTTGTGATCGAAAGTTTTAAACAACATGTGTTCTCTGGTAAACCAGGAGAAGTGCTCTCTGTTCAACTATTAAGCAGTTTCAATGGTCCTAAGAAATTAATTTTTATAGGTCTAGGAAAATTAGAGAAGCTTATTCTTAATGACATTCGTCAAGCTGTATGCATAGGAGCTAGAGCTTGTATTGGTATCACAGGCAATGCTGGTATCAAACTGCCTTGGGACCCGTTTGATCCCATAACAATAGCGAAAGTAGTGGGAGAAGCTTTTAGACTCTCAATTTTTAAAGATCTACGTTTTCGTAGTAATCCAGAAGAGAGAAAATCACCTCAAAATATAGAATTAATTGGCCTTCCTCCCATAGATGTTGAATCATTAAAAGACATTGATCCCGTTTGTAAAGGAGTCGAACTAGCAAGAGAATTAGTGGGTGCACCACCAAATAATCTCACCCCATCAGAACTAGCAAATCAAGCTCTTCAAATTGCTAAAGAATATAATCTTGACTCAAAAATTTTAGAAGAGAAGGATTGCAAAGCGAGAGGAATGGGGTCTTATCTAGCTGTCTCACAAGGATCAGATCTCGCTCCTAAGTTCATTCACCTTACTTATCGACCTCCATCTCCTGCAAAGAATTGCATTGCGATAGTAGGTAAAGGATTAACTTTTGATTCAGGTGGATATAACCTAAAAGTAGGCGCATCTCAAATAGAAAAAATGAAATATGACATGGGTGGTAGTGCCGCTGTAATTGGTGCGGCAAGAGCAATAGGGGAAATCAAACCACCCAATACAGAAGTACATTTCATCGTTGCTGCTTGCGAAAATATGATTAATGGATCAGCATTACATCCAGGAGACATCATCACTGCTTCAAATGGAAAAACAATAGAAGTAAATAACACTGATGCCGAAGGTCGATTAACCCTTGCGGATGCTCTTGTCTATGCTTCCGAGCTAAAACCAAATGCAATTGTTGACTTAGCTACCTTAACGGGTGCATGTGTAATTGCTCTCGGAGATGAAATAGCCGGACTATGGACTGAAAGCGATAAACTTGCAAATGATTTAACAAATGCAGCAGATTCTGTAGGAGAAGGTATTTGGAGAATGCCTATGCGCAATTCTTATAAAGAAGGTTTAAAATCAATGCTCGCTGATCTACAAAACACTGGTCCTCGAGCAGGTGGATCTATAACAGCAGCACTTTTTCTAAAAGAGTTTGTTCCAGAATCTATTCAATGGGCTCATATCGATATAGCAGGAACTTGCTGGACTGAGAAAGATAAAGGAATTAATCCTTCTGGGGCAACAGGCTATGGCGTCAGAACCCTAGTAGAATGGGCATGTAGAGAGTCATTTTAATTAAAAGTTTCTTATTGAATGAATTAAATGATATGTAGAGTCAATTACAAAAATACCTCTATTGAGAGTAGAGAATCAAGAAGCTTTTAAAGAAAGTGGATTATCCCATTCTCGCTTGATTTGAAATAATGAATTACATCCAGGACTTTCAAGTGCGTGAATTTGCCATTTAGCTCTAGTAGACGAAGATGCTAAAACTCTCTGTAAATCATCCGAAGCTTTTTTTGTTGAGGTATAGGGACCTATATACCTAGTCATCAAACCGTCTTTAACAGTCAGGAGATACATAAAAAAACTACACAATTCCCAGAGTCATGGTACTCAAAGTTTAAATAAAAGGAATACAGAGGATTTTAATCGTTACGAAAGCTTTAATAGCCAGTGTAAGATTCAATCAAATTAGTCACTATTACCTATTCTCCATTGGTCCATCGCATTAATATCGCTACCCCATACTTCTTTTAATCGGGCATCGCGTCCACAACTATATCTATAAAAATTATATTTAATGCTATTGCGCTCGGCAAAATTTTGATGATAGTCCTCTGCTATCCAGAACTTTTCCAAGACTTTTAATTCAACCTTAATATTTGCAATAGGTAGATTTAATTCTCGAGATACATTCTCAAAACTGTTGTGAGCAGAAAGATTTTGCAATTCATTAACAGAAAAGATAACTGGTCGATAAGAGTCTCCACGATCACAAAACTGTCCTTTTTCGTCTTCAGGGTCAATGTTTCGCCAATACGCCCTAAGAAGAGTGTCATAGCTAATCTTTTCATTATCATAATAAACTTTAACTACTTCTTGATGTCCCAAATGATTCCTATAATCAGGATTGATTAAGCTTCCACCTGCATAACCACTTTCAACCTCAATAACGCCAGGCAAGTTTTCCAAATCATGCTCTAAACACCAAAAACATCCTCCAGCGAATACAGCCACATCTTCTGCAGCGTATAAGGCTACTGGATATAGAAAAAGCAGACAACAGCAAATAAAAGAGATTATTTTATTCATGTCTATAAACTCTTCATGAATTTACCAGCTGCAAAATCTCTTTAGCTGCCCTATCAGTAGCTCCAGGAGAACCAAGGTTTTGCTTTAATTCTTTATAGCCTTCAAGCATTGAAGCTCGAATTGAATTGTCATAGATTAATCCTTTAGCTAATTCAACTATAGTCTCAGCTGTAAATTCCTCTTGAACAAGCTCAGGGACCAGTCTCTTTTTCAGTATAAGGTTCACCGGAGAGATATGATCTACATTAAACCTAAGAATTCTTCTTGCAATTAGTCCTGTAATTGTACTAACTCTATACCCCACAATCTGGGGGACATTGTTAATCGCTAATTCCATATTAATAGTGCCAGACTTTGCTAAAGCAAGATCTGAAGCAGCAAAAATAGTTGGTTTCAGAGCATCTATCTCTTTTGAAGAAATAACCTTTCCTTCAATTCCATATCTACTTAGATATTGTCTTAATGGAAGTTCAAAGCGATCCATTCCAGCTGCTACAAGCACATAAATAGAAGGATCACTTTTTTGAAGCAAGAATGCTGATTCAACTAAAGTAGGCATCAAATATTTCAATTCCTGAGATCTGGAAGCTGGTAGCAACAGCAAAACTTTTTTAGATACTGGGATACCAAGACTATTAAGAGCTTCAGTACGCTCTGGCAAATCCTTTACAGTATCAATCATTGGATGGCCTACCCAAGACACTTTTCCACCTCGGTTAGAATAAAAGTCCGCTTCTGCTTTAAAAATAGCCAGAATGCGATCAGAGAAATCAATCAAATCAGTAGTACCACCATTCCCTAATCTCCATGCCCATTCTTGAGGCGCAATATAATAAACAATTGGGACAGAGGGATAACGCTGTCGGAATTGATTCCCTAACCGAATATTTGGTCCCATATAATCAATAAGAATGACGCCATCAGGCGGATCTTTCTTCAATAGATCATCAAGCATCGACTGCACTTTCAGAGTAGGTATCACATAAGGCAATGCCTCGATTAAACCTATTGCTCCAATAGAAGATGTATCAGCTATAAGATTTGCCCCTGCATTTTGCATTCGTTTACCACCAAGTGCAATTATTTCTAGAGGCAATTGACATTTACGTGCCTGTCTATGTAACGCCTCAATTAATAAAGACCCTTGTAAGTCTCCAGAAACTTCACCAGTACTAATCAACAATCTCATAATCAATGATTCAAAGAACCAAAAGGCATTGGACCTCGACGACCTTTCTGCAATGAAGCCTGAAGAAAATCACAAAGACGTTTAGAAGATGGTTTTAAATCTTTATCTGCTACTAGCTCCAATCCTCTTTTTAGAACATTACCAGATCTATAAAGTAAGCCCCATGTCTCCTGCAGTTGACTAAATTCCTCCTGATCTATATCAGGGAGACCACTACGTCTAATCCCCACTTTATTAAGTCCTCTTAATCTACCTGGATGCCCCTCAACCAAGCAGTAGGGAGGTACATCTCTCTCAACTCTCGTCATACCTCCAACCATTGAAAGAAAGCCAATATGAACAAACTGATGAATTCCTAAACATCCTCCTATAACAGCACGATCTTCAATTACAACATGTCCTGCGACTTGGACACTGTTTGACATGACTACTCCATTCCCTATCTCACAGTTGTGGCCAAGGTGGCAATAAGCCATTAAAAGACTTCCATCGCCTATTTCAGTTTTTTCTCCTTCGTATGTCGCCCGGTTAATTGTGACAAATTCTCTAATCGTATTTTTATTGCCAATAACAACCTCAGTTTTAGCGCCTTCATACTTCAGGTCTTGCGGTTCAAGTCCTATGCATGCTCCTGGGAAGATTCTATTCTCAGATCCTATTTTTACAACCCCATCAAGTACAGCATTTGCTCCTATCACAGTATTAGCACCTATTTCAACGTCTGGACCAATAACTACACCAGGGCCAACGACTACTCCACTATCCAGCTTGGCTTTAGATGATACTTCTGCAAATGGATGGATCTGGATTTGTCGTTGAATTGGTAAATCTCCACGGCTGCTGATATCACTCATAACTCTTAATCCATCAAGGAGAACATCAACTCGCCAGAACAAACCAACTTACCTTCTACGGTGACTTCTCCGCTTATCTTTCCAAAACGTTGTCTTTTAATACTAAGCAACTCACAACTAATTTTTAATTGATCACCTGGTACTACTGGTCGACGGAAACGAACTCGATCAATACCAGCAAAAACAAAGAGTCCTTTAGATAGATCAGGCATTTGAGTAACAATAAGACCCCCTACCTGGGCCATCGCCTCAACTATTAACACTCCAGGCATCAATGGTCTATTAGGGAAATGACCTTGAAATTGAGGCTCATTAAGAGTGACATTTTTAATGGCCACAGCTTTATGTCCAGGTTCAAATTCAATAACGCGATCCACCAAAGCGAATGGATAACGATGAGGCAACAGCCCCATAATTTCTTCACTGTTTAAAACACAAGAATGAGAAGAAGAGTTAGTCAAGAGAAAATTAAGCTATGGAGCAATTTTTAAGAAAAGCAGTCACTAAGTCAGCATGAAGCGCATGAGAACCTCTGTAAACCAGAATCTGGGCTTTTGGAAGACCTATAAAAGCAAGGTCCCCAATCAAGTCCAACAATTTGTGGCGAACAGGCTCATCTTTAAATCTTAATGGGGGATTGAGCCATGAATCTCCAGTACACACCAAAGCGTTATTTAAATCTCCTCCTTTTACTAATCCCTGTTTCTTTAAAGCTTCTATTTGATCTAAGAATCCAAAAGTACGAGCTGGTGCTATCTCTTTTACAAAATTATTAGGACTAAGTTCAATTGAAAACATTTGTTGACCAATAGCCTGATATGAAAAATCAATTATTCCTATAACTTTAAATTTATCTGCTGGTATTACCGTAATTACACTATCTCCTCGATGTATTACCAATGGCTGAGAAAGTACAGGAACAGCTCTACCTGGGGTCTTAGCCGGAGAGTATCCAACTTTTTGAATAGATTCAACCCAACACAAAGCTGATCCATCTAGTAAAGGTATTTCTTCACCTGAGACTTGAATATGCACATGCGTCAATCCACAACCAACTAAAGCAGCCAACATATGCTCAACTGTTGAAAGTTTATGTTTACCAATCTCAAGAGTTGTGCATAAAGGAGTATGCCTAACTTGTTGTGCATTAATAGTGATTGGAGGATCTGATTGGTCAAACCATGAAATATGAAATCCAGGAATATCTGTTGGTAAAAGTCTTACTTTAGATTCTTCACCTGTATGTAAACCGATTCCACTCATCAGGATAGGGCTCTTCAAGGTCCAAGAACCCTTATAATCATCCGGCCAAATCACTAGAACTTCCAGCCTACTCCAATGTTATATCTTCTATCACCTAACCCTTGACTTGCAACTTCTAATCTGATTGGGCCAACGGGAGTATTGATAACTACACCACTACCTAGAGAGAAACCAGAGCCTGGCTTTTTGAGAAGATCTCCAGGTTTACCTGGAACATAGGCTTGAGATCCAAAATCACTACCTGCATCAGCAAAAAGTGAAGCAGATAAAATCCTCCAAATAGGAAACCTGTATTCAAGAGAGGCTTCCCCAAAGCTTCTTCCTACAGCTAAATCACAATTACTCCAGCCTCTAACTGAACTTGTGCCCCCTAAGCAAAAAGCCTCATAAGGTGGCAACTCACCAACTATTGTTCCTGTTTTAGCTTGAAATCCAATAGTTTGATTACAGTCAAATTTCTCACCTCTTTTCGGACGACAACCTTTGTGGAGTTTCAATAAATTAACAGGAATAAAATGTGAATATCCCACTTGTGCGCGATTAAAGGTAGGTGAATCGTCTCCTAATGATAGATATTGCTGAGTGACAAGACTCAAGTAATCTCCTGATGTTGGATTTCGAGCATCATTCAAATTATTATATGTAGCACCGGTTCTCAAACTGAAAAGAGTATTTGTATCAGCACAGTTAAACGCTACACAAATAATACTATCTTTAGGCGCTGCATTGTCTTTAATATCTTCAGTTGGAACTCCATAAGGCCTTTTCTCACCGGCATAATCCATAGGTCTGACCTTTTGAATATTCATACCTACAAGCACAGTCCAGGGAACTTTCTTGAATGGATCTCCTCCATTCATAGGTCTTGCGAAAGAAAATCCATAACCAGTTCTCTCAAGGACTATTGAATCTGCTTTGTAATCAAACCAACTAACAGTGTTATCAGCTGCTTTAGCTAGGTCAACAGAGGAGTATGTCTTACCTGTTATTCCATTATTCGTTATGGGATAAGACTCTGTATAAGCATTTGCAGGTTCATAACGATCGCTAATCCCTTTAATATGACCAGAGCTTGAACTTCTAAATTCAGTAGGGACCTCTCTACTTAAGAATAATGAAGTTCGAAAAGAAGTGCGATACTTATCCCCTTTAATCCATGGATCAGACAAGGATAAATTAACCAATCCACCAAATTGTCCATAACTAAAATTCATATTTGAAGTCCATGACCTACCTAATAAATTTGATTCTTGAAGACCTGCCTGTGCAAATACTCCTTGAGAACCGCTATAGCCAATACCCCCAGTTAAAGATCCAGTTTTTTGCTCTGTAATTCCTAATTTGATTCTTACTAATCCCGACTGACCAGGGACTGGGTTTAAGGTAACTTTTAAATCACTAAATAATGATGTTGCATAAAGACGCTTGATATCTGATTCTAACTTTTTCCTGTTAAAAACATCTCCTGGTTTCGTAGACATTTCTCTCTTAATGACCCAT
>CACILY010000032.1 GCA_902587615.1 uncultured Prochlorococcus sp. | reverse complement strand
TACAATCCCAACGACAATAACCTACGCCACCTTTGGCCTTCATGGGTTAAATGTTTGCAAAGAATTAGAAAGAGAGCTCCAATATGAGAATGTTATCGAAGTAAAAAATTTGTGTGATAAAGCAGCATGGGACACTCCAAGAAATTATATCTTTTTAATAGGTTTCTTTATTACTTTGCCAACATGGTTTTGGTTTTATTTATCGATGAAACGCAAAAAAAGATAAAAGCAGAAATTTCTATACAGTTAATCTAAGGAAATATAGCTATCTATTGGTAAACATGGTCCTTAGAAGAAAGGACACTAGTCGATAAGATTTATGAAAAGAAGCCATGAACTATTATCAGCATTTATTTACTTTCTACCATTATAGCTGGTGTTGAGTTAATGATATTCGTTACTACACTTACTTACACTTTACCTGAATATATATATTAGATATTTCTCCTATATCCTTTATTATAAAAGGATCTCTTCTGATCTTTATAAGATTAATAGTTGCTGTTAATTATTATCTTCTTGGACTTCTCCGTCTTAATTGCTGTTTTCTCTTGTATTTTTCTACAGGAGTTTCATGATGGCGCAAACGCTTAAGATCGGCAAATATACCGGCCTTTGATACCTGTCTTTTAAATCTGCGAAGGGCTGATTCAATTCCTTCGTTTTCGCCAACTGTTACTTGAGCCAAAAATGAACCGATTAAATATTCATAATATCATTACGTATGCTTTGTTTAACTCATTTATAATTACCCAAACAATAAAATTCAATACTGGCCATAGAAGAGGAATCTATTAAACCAAATTCCTTACCGTAGTTGCTAAATGGATAAGGCCCTATTGGAAAGACAGTAACTAAGAGGCGGGGGAGTCTAAAAGCATGATTTATTCTTATAAGTCAAGCCAGTTAGATAAGGCTAGATTATGGAGATAGGATTTGCATTGGTTTATATAATAGGTAAGCAAGGTTTGATTAAAATTATCCAATTCAAATGGATGAGCAAAACCACCATCTTAAGGAATATGGGCTTGAAGATGGTAAGGATCATAAACACCAAGGAACTTGTACTATATTTTGGAATACTTATTCCAAATATCTAACAGCAAGAAGGGATATTCAGCATCTTTAACAACACAATGATTGTTCGTATGTATGTCGAAGGTAATATGGGGTCTAATCTTGTAAAACCTTCGCTTCTCACTAGTATCAATAAGCAAGTCTCGTATTAATAAACGCATTAACTTAAGTAGCTGAAGAAACAGCTTCTTAAAGTTCTGTCTTATCTCCTCCAAAATGAAATTAAATTCTGATGCAAAAGCACTGTTTGCTAATAAGCAACTAAAAGTCCAAAATAGTATAGAAAGAATGAAGTAAAAGCACGTAGAGATAAGATGCAAGTTTATAGCCTCATAAAACTTGAATAGAATAATTATTGACTAATTAAGCTTACTATGGATAACTAAGACTTCTTCCTCAAAACTAGGTAATGAGAGCCATTCATCGTATTCCTTTAAAACTGCAAGATGATCTTTCCCAGTCAAATGATGCAGTCGTTCTCTAGCATTATCAATAGCAAATTCAATGCTTGTTTCCGCAGGCGTTAATCTGATATTCATTGAACTCTGTCACAAGTTACCTATATACTCCACATTATTCATCAAGCATAGATTTGGTATGAGTAAAAAGACTGAACTTTTTATATTTAGCAAGAGAAATTAAATAAATCTACTAGCAAAGAAATAATAAATTAGTTTAATTAGTTTAGAAATTCAAGAAAGAGAAGTGGTTAGCATTTTCAGAGCGTCTCTACTGAAGTTTATTTCAATATAAAAACAAACTTAATTTGAAATTATTATGAAATCTAATGATGGCTAAGATTTTTACAACGTAATAGAAATGATTATCGATTATGTTTCGTAAAATTATCAAAAAGCTAAAGGGTAAAGAGTTAGCAGAGTATATAAAAAGTCAGAAATCACAGTTTCAAGGCAATGGAGATGATTTATGCGTTTCAGCTGGATATGGAAGGTCGTCAGAAGAGGGTGGAATAAAATGTGATCTCCCATTGTTTATTAAGGAATTAAGTAAGGTTTCTAAATACCTTGAGTAGGTTATTTCAAAGGATAGTTATGGTTAATTTCGCTTAATTATAAAGAGTATGATTAATAAATTAGCATCTATTACTCAGATCGAGATTGAGTCATCAGATAATTCTTCTTCAGATATGTAATGTAATCCAGCATACATACTCGACGCTATTAGAGTAAGATCATACGTCGACAATCCAATTTCTTCTGAACCATCAAAGTCATTACTTGTCTGAGTTGTATTCATTTTAAAAATGAATATTTCTTAAATTATCCAGCAAAATCAGCAAATTGCAAGTAGTATTTCATTATTAATAATCTCTACAAATTAATTCCAAGCCATAACCTCACTGAAAATTACAACTCAAAATATATTTATTAAAAATTGAAAGTGGTAGCCTTAATAAAAAACTCTTGAAAGATTGGATTAGTTACGTATAAGGCATATCCAATGGCACTTGCAGAAGCGATTGAACTAATAAATGCACCAAAAACAACAGCTTGTTTCTTTATTGAATATCCGTTTTTCCTAAAACCTTGTTGACCTGGTCTTGTCCCTTTAGCAACTGTCATCTGAAATAGAACATCTATATTTAATTAATAGCTAAAAATCCATAATTAAATCTAGGTAGAAATACCCTATAAGGTGGATTTCATGTGTTTTTTTGATTATTTTTTTCTTTAAGCATTAAAAGCAATAACTTATGGCCAAAAATCGATAAATTCTATTTCGCACTCTTTTCATTAGCGTCCTCATAATGCTGTTGTAGAAGCAGTTAATATATGCTTATGACGTTTTAAATTTTAGGTAGCGATGGCTTATTAAGCTTTTCATTTACTTCTGAATACATAAAAATTATAAGAATAAAAGATAATATTTTAATTTGGACACTTACAAGGTAGTGACTAGAATTTTTAATGATTAATTGCTAAAAACACCACATTTCAGTCCACTTCAATTATCGTGATAAAAAGTAGCAATTTAAGTAATTATCAAACTTTAGGGCAAAATATATATATATATCAACTGAAATGAAATTGTGTTTGCCTTAACCCTCACCGAAATAGGCTTGAATCCATTCTCAATATTTGTCAGCATTTGTTTCTCCGTATTTTTCATTTTTGCGATGGCATCCACTAGTAAGAACATGGACACAAAAGGTCTTCTAAGGGTTCTCTACTCAAAACCACTAAGACTCAAAGATGGAAAGGTTATCTATACAAAAAAGGATAATTAGATAAATTATTAATAATTATATTGCTCGAAACCCATGAAATTCATATAAAAGCTAATCTAATAACAAATATTGCCTTATAGATATATAGAGTAATGAAAATAAGAATCAAGGAAATTGCTGAAGCATTAAATGTAGACAGCTCAGATGTACTTGCACTCTGTGCCTTAATTGATATTCCAGCTACATCAAGAATTAGTTCTTTAACAATAGAACAAGCAAAAAGAATTACTGATTACTATGAAAATGATGTCTAATTATTTCTTCTAAATAGTTAAACCCTCAAATATATTAAAGTCTTTAATTAATAGTATATTATACTAAATTGCAATTTGGTTAATTCTCATAAGTCATGACTAGTGATCAATTAAATGTATTAGGAACTAATTTAGAACTATGCAGTTGCAATCCTATGACAGGATGGTTCAGAGATGGAGCCTGCAAGGCAGATCAATCAGATATAGGAGAGCATACTGTTTGTGTAATTATAAACAAATCATTCCTAAGTTACAGTAAGGCTCTGGGCAATGATCTTTCATCTCCGATTCCTCAATATGGATTTCCTGGCCTTGAAGAAGGCGATAATTGGTGTTTATGCGCCTCCAGGTGGAAACAAGCATATGAAGACGGGATGGCTCCTTTAGTGAGGTTAGAAGCAACTAATATAACTGCATTAGATTTAATTGGCATAGAAATACTTAAACAATATGCTTACAAACCAAGCAGGCTGAAAGATGATTAAAATGAAAGACAATATGATCCTGATCAATTATGAGTGACAAAAAAAGGCCAGCATGGTTGAACTGGGCTTACCTAGCCATATTTTTATATTCTAGTTATTTTCTATACAATGGATGGGCCTCAACTCTTATGAATAAAAGCGTTGGTTAATAGAACAATATCCCCAGATATTAAAATCCAAGAACTTGAATCTAAAATACATCATCAAGGATTAATTATATGTCTAATTCGACTTAAAAATACTCTTGATTTTCTAGCAGGATCGGCCTGATATTCTTGTGATAGCTTAAAAGCGTTTCGAAAAATTTTATCGGCATTACTAGCTCTTAACATCAACTCGGAATTACAATTAAAAGCTAATTGAAGTATGTTGATCCGGGTGATACTTTCTAACTGAATACTAATCCTGACCAGGATCAATAACATACAAATTACCAGAAAGGATAAAATAATAAAGGGGAAAGTAGGCATGAAAAAGCTCTTTTTTTTACTTTATTATCTATATGGTAAAAGGTCATACTATTATTATGACCTAAAAATAAACTATTAGATTTTATTATTAATCCTCTGAAGAGGTAGTACAGATAAATATTCTAAGATTAATTTCCTTCTGTAAAATAGGGGATCTAATAGCTAGTAATAAATAAATTGATTGTTTAGCTCAGTAATCTTTTTAAGAATTGAGCATAGGGTTTAAATGGATTATATTCCATTTAAAAAAAACCAGGAATAATTTGGCCTGTTGATATGTAAGCACCAACTGCTGCTACAAAACCAATCATTGCAGCCCATCCATTAAACTTTTCAGCATCAGGAGACATAATAAAAAATGAATTTATACCGAATATAAAAGAAATATGAACAGAGCGTGGCTTGAATGATTAGGTTAAATTCAGAAAATGTTATTATTAATATTAGAAAAACATATGTATTTACTCATACCAACGTTACTTATAGAAAGGTGTATATATAAAAAGTATACTAAATAGAATTAGAAAATTATTTTCCAATAAAAAAGATAGAAATAAAAACATTTTTATAAAAGCTTTTATTTACTATCTTTTTTTAACTCTATTTCTTGTAGTTTACGCCTCTATAAGAGAGCTCTGAATTGAATTCTTTGAGAATCTTATCCCTGCATGTGTTGTAGTGATTACGCCTATAAGTTAGTTCGACACAACTTTTTTGAGCAGAACTTTCTTTACTTTGAAGGTAATTTTGCCCACGATAGAGAAGAGAGGTCATAGCCATATCTCCGATAATTGACTCAAGTCCCCGTTCCTTGGCTTAAGTCGTGATGCAGCTCGATTGTTACGAGATGAACGTTTTTTGTAGCGGTTGCTACTTTTTTATCATACCGCTATAGAGAGCTAACCATGTAGTTCATAAAGATACAGAATATCAATTTTTATCGTTTTTTAAGATTCTAAATTCTCAGAGATTAATTATTTAAGAACTGAAAGAAGTAATCATTAGGCTCTCTTTTACTATAAATATTTATAAGTATTAGGTAAATACCACCATCAAGAAAAATACCTTTTCCTAGGGTGACTATTTATTAAGTAATCTCTAGCTCATGCAACGTATGACTTTCTCCTGGATATCTTTATCATTCATACGTTTTCTAAGAGACTCCGCCCTATGTAAAAGGCTTACAACCTCTTTTCTACCAAAAGCACGGTCAGCTTTAAGCATGACACTCTCGTACTCCTTATTCAATTGTTTTTTGGTCATTAAATAGCCTTTTGATTAGTTGTCTGTATTGAAATTGGACTTACCAATATCACTTCCAAGGTCGAGAGATATCTCTAGCTTGATCTCTTTAGAGATACTCTTATCTTAACAGGTGATCTATTTGAGCTTTTATAAGTCTGACAATTTGCGATATTGACCTAAAAATATGTATCAGCTCGTACTACAAAGCTCCTCTTAAATAAGTATTATTACCTTGTAGTCAAAGCTACTAAATCGTTCAGCTCATTTATATGTGAGACGCAGTTCGACTCAAGCCAAGGAACGGGGACTTGAGCTAACACAGAGAAAGAACAATGGTTCTAACTTATCGAGGACAAAAGTACACTCAGGCCAAAGAAGTTGCATCAAAAGAAAAATCAATTCTTTTGAAATATCGCGGACTGGACGTACTTAGCAAGAGAGCACATGAAGCTATGACCGCTGAATTGAACTAGGCCCTCTTCAATTTCCTTGAGACTGGCTTCGGTCGGTCCTTTTTTTGTCTTTACTACGCCAAAAACAAATCTCTGATTATTTACGAATTAGGATAAATAGGACCGCCTTGCCGTGAGAGCCTCAGCGTTCGACCTGGAAGAACCAGTAGGGGAATCAAAGTGGGGCTTCGTTTCCGAGAAGAATCGGTATACGTTACCTTCACGACAGTTTCCCCAAATCGAAAGAGAGTCAGATCAGAGCACTAGAAAGGTCTTCACCAACAAAGCAGTCCTATTAGAATTTAAATCAAATCGGTTTAGGATTGGGCCATATTGAGCGAATTTTTTTCAATAAAGTCAGGGCTTGATTTCTTCTTCTTAAAGAATTTACTTCATCCAAAAGGAAAGTAACATGACCAACTTTTCTACCTAGTCTTTCTTCCTTTTCGTACCAGTGTAAGTTTGCACCTGGAATCTGATTAAGTTGCTTTAGTCGATCATTTAATGAATCTTCAGCTCCGTTTGAAAGTCCCAACAAATTAATCATTAATGCTCCTTGGTAATTTAACTTAATAGACGGAACAGGAAGTCCTGCCGTTATACATACTTGCTGATCGAACTGACTAGTGTTACATGCTTCTATAGAGAAGTGAGCTGAGTTATGGGTTCTAGGAGCTATTTCATTTACAATTAACCCATCATCTCCATAGAATAGTTCTATAGTTAATACACCAATATAATTTAATTCTCTTAACAAAGATGCTGCTATATTATACGCCATAAGTTCAACAGAATGGTTAACTTCTGCAGGTGCTAATACCCAATCACAGACTTGCTTAGATTGAAATGTCTCTACAATCGGGAAATATCTTATATAGCCTTCAATATCTCTAGAAGCAATTATAGAAATTTCTTTCTCATAATTAACCCATTTCTCTATAAACCATTCATCTGAATTTATTGACTTGAAGAATGCGATCAAAGCATCCTTATCTTTAATAACCTTTGTACCTTTTCCATCATATCCACCCTTAGAACGTTTAGCCATTATGGGGAAGTCCCAATGAGAAGGAAGGTTAGATGAATCAATAAGTTGAGATGTTATTGGCAACCAATCTGCTACGGGTATATTCAGATTCTTCAAAAGTTTTCGTTGGGATAATTTATTTATTAGTGGGGATATTGCTTCTAGCGAAGGAAGGAATTCAACACCTTCTTTTTCCAAAATAGATAATCCATCAATATTTACCCATTCATTCTCAAAAGTAATGCGTTTAGAAATTTTAGAGAGCTCTCGTGTCCCTTCAATATCATCAGCCTCAAACAAAACTACTGAATCAGCTAAAATTGCTGCGGGATCGATCTTTGTAGCAGTTTGAACAGTTGTTTTTAAATTCCTTTCTATTGCTGCCTTTACTAACATTTGAGCCAATTGCCCACCACCAACTATGCCAATGGAAGATGTCTGATTATTGTTGATAATTGGTTTATGGCTCATATTGAGCTATTAAAGAGACAATTAAGAATAAAATTTTAACTCTTATAATTTAACAACCACAAGTTCTGCTTTCCAATCAAAACCTGGACAGTAAGCGATCGAATATTTGTATAGTCCACTATCAATAAAAGTTCTGATAATAATCAGATAAATTATTGAGAAATTTCGAATTTTCTTCTGGATATCTATTAATTGAAATGACGTACTTAAAAAAAATGGACCTGACCAAGTAAAATTGTTCGATTATTCTATCAAATGTAACGGCTTATCTTGTGAATAAAGAGACCAAACGAATCCAAGTTCCACTATTAGACAATCCATATGAAATTGTTATAGGAGATGGATGCTTAGAAGATGTTGGGAAAGAACTAATTTCATTAGGAGTTAAAAATAACTGCAAAATACTAATAATAAGTAATAAAGAGATATCACAACACTATGGGAATACAGTAATAAAAAGTATTGAGAGAATTGGTATAAAACCAACTCTATTTCTTATAGAGGAAGGTGAAGATAAGAAAAACATAAATACTATTTCCAAGATTCATGATGCTGCTTTCAATTCTAAACTAGAGAGAGGGTCTTTAATGATTGCTCTAGGAGGTGGTGTAATTGGAGATATGACTGGATTCGCTGCTGCAACATGGCTAAGAGGGATAGGTTTCATTCAAATACCTACTACATTACTATCAATGGTGGACGCATCTGTTGGAGGGAAAACAGGAGTAAATCACCCTGGTGGTAAAAATCTTATTGGTGCTTTTCATCAGCCAAAATTAGTTTTAATTGATACTGGAACATTACAAACACTCCCTGAAAGAGAATTCCGAGCTGGGATGGCCGAAGTTATAAAATATGCAATAATAGGAGACAAACTATTATTTAACATCTTAGAAAATACATCTAAGATTAATAGTCTATCTAATGTTGGAAATAATCTTGTTTCTGAAATTATCGAAAGATCAGTTTCAATAAAAGCAAATATTGTAGTTTCAGATGAAAAAGAGAGCGGATTAAGAGCAGTGCTGAATTATGGTCATACATTTGGACATGTAGTTGAAACTTTATGTGGATACGGAAATTTCCTACATGGAGAGGCTGTTGCAATAGGAATGATTGCAGTAAGTGAACTTGGTCTGCTTAGAAAAAGTTGGAAGCCAGATGATTCAAATAGACAGAAAGAGTTGATATTAAAAGCTGGACTTCCTACACAGTGGCCAAATTTAGATGAAGCCAAAGTATTAAGAACGCTTCAAGGCGACAAAAAAGTAAAAGATGGAAATATTAGGTTTATAATTCCTACTGGGATAGGATCTGTTGAGATCTTCAATAATATTACAAAAGAAGAAATAAGTAAATGTCTTTCTAAGTTAAATTAGCTCGGAAGGCTCCTCCAAAAAAAGATTATTTACCTCAAGTTTATTGAAATCAAAGGAATTAGATTTCTTGAATGCTATCCAATAAAAACCACCAAGTCCGCTTGGATTCACTAGTCTAAGTAATGTTTCTCGTTTTGACAAAGCTAGGGGAAGCTGATGACTAGGATAATGTTGAAGTGAATGTAATTTCCCAGAAAGTCCCAGTGCTAAAAGAGCCTGACCTTGAAGAGCATTTCCTAAATGATTAAGACCATGTTCCTTTGCATAAAATAATAAAGTTTCCATGCATATATGTGAAGTTAAATCCCATAATCCTGGTTCATAAAGTAAGTTTTTACTTACCATATTATTTCGATAAGCTAATAATGTACCTTCACTTCTAACAGCTGTATAATATCTATAAGCTTCAAATGCATAATCTACAACTAAAAGGAACCCATTATTCAATATCTTAGATATTTTACTAAGCCAATTGTTAAAATGGGGGTGCCATTCGGATGTCCATCCCTCAGGGGCACCATCAGGTGGTATTTTAATTTTATAAGTTTTGCTTATTTCTTCTAAAGATTTACGAAGATAAAGTGGCATTGTTAATTTTGTATAATCTATATATTGTGCTCCATTATTATCTAGCAATTTAATACCTTGTTGATATAATTTTCCTTTACTAAATACTAATCTTTCTACAGGAAGA
>CACILY010000031.1 GCA_902587615.1 uncultured Prochlorococcus sp. | reverse complement strand
ATAGCTCCACTTATGAAAAATACTCCTAAACCTTTGACTTGGATCAATGGAGGACGTTCACGTCAAGAATCTGTTCAGTTGGGTTTGAATTCGTTACCGATTGAAGCTAAACATGTATTAATTCATGATGGTGCAAGGTGTTTAGTTGAACCTACTCTTTTTGATAAATGTGCCGAAATTGTCCTTTCCGGTCAGGCTGTTATAGCCGGGACTCAGGTGACAGACACTATTAAGAAGGTCGATAGCGAAGGATATATTACGGCTACTCCAGAGCGATCACAGTTATGGGCTGCTCAAACCCCTCAGGGTTTTTCTGTATCTCAATTGAAAGAAGCGCATTCTCAAGCAATCTCAAATCATTGGAATGTTACTGATGATGCCTCTCTTTATGAGCGATTAGGTTGGTCGGTGCAGATTTTGGAAGCACCTCCTTCAAATATTAAAGTCACGACACCGTTTGATCTTGCTATTGCTGAGGCATTAATTTCTGCTAAGCAGAAGGAATCTTAAGAAGTCCTTTGTCTCCATCTAATAGAGCTATTTTACCTAGTGGTAAGGCAGCATTGCCGTAACAGTGTCCGATTGGGAGATGACCTACTATTGGAACTTGAAAGTCTAAACAACGCTCTTTAAGTATATCTTCTATTGGGAAGGTCTCTTGATTTGAGACTTTATCTGACTCACTACAACTTTTGAAATCACCAAAACCTATTCCTGCAAGTTTTTGCAATATCCCTGTTAATCGCCATTGAGTTAGCATCCTATCAATCCTATATGGTGATTCACTAGTGTCTTCTAGGATAAGGATGCATCCATCTAGATCAGGCATATGACTGCTGCCAAGTAGGTGTGAAGCTACGGTTAAATTAGAAGCCACAAGAGGACCTTTAGCGATTCCTCCATACCATGACTCTCCTACTAAATCTGGTACTGGTTTCCCGAATAAAATATTTTTGAGTCTTTCCTGGCTCCATTCTGGCTCTTTCCCAAGAGAAGAAACTAGAGGTCCATGAATGCCACCATCGAACCCTGCAGTTAATCTGGATAAAAGAAGTGAAGAAATATCAGAGTAGCCTAGAAGCCAACCTGGCCTCCAAGGTTGATGCCTCTCCAATAGCCTTGCGGCACCCCAACCACCTCTTGCACAAGCAATTAAATTTGAATGCGGTTGATGATGGAGTTCGTTGAAACGTACGTCATCATTACCAGCTAAGTAGCCATAAGTTCTTTCAATAAAATCATAAGGTCGTATTCTTAATCCCCATTTTTTAAAAACTTCCAAGCCCTCCAGAATCGACTTTTTGTCTTTTATTAATGAGCTTGAAGCAATTGGTAATACTTCATCACCTTTTTTTAGATACTTGGCTATTGTTTTATCCTTGATTCTTACCATGGTTTAAATTCGTCCTAAAATTAGTCCTAAGAGAATTAATGAGCCAATCCATACTTGATTCCTAAAGTGACGTCCGAAATTTGATACTTGATTATTTGTACCCTGCAGAAAAGCTATTTCTTTCTTCATCGCATAAGTAGCTATTAAGAATAATGGCCAGAAAATCCAACCTATTTGAACTGATAAAGCTCCCAGTGCTAATAAGAAAAGTGTAATTATATAGCTAAGTCCAATAATCTTTATAGCTCTCTTATATCCAAAACTAAGAACACTACTATTTATTCCTAGCTTTTTATCATCTTTCTGATCAGCCATTCCATAAGCTGTATCGAATCCAAAAGTCCATATTACAGTTGCTCCCCAGCAACAAATTAATGGTAAACCACCCTTCAAATTTGCCTGGAGGGCACCCCACGGAATTAGAACTGCAAAGCCCCAACACAATGAAAGTATGGCTTGTGGATATTTAAACCATCTTTTTGCAGAAGGATAAATCATAATGATTGGTAGGGCTGAGATTGCTAATTTCATGCAAATATCTTGGCTTTCTAATGGAAGAGAAATCACACATAAATAACTTAGTACTAGCATTAAAAAAAGCATTCCAATCGCTGTAGAGATTTGAATTGTTCCTTTTGCTAGAGGTCTGTTTTTTGTTCGTGTGACTTCTTTATCAATGTGCATATCCCACAAATCATTTGCAATACAACCTGCACCGCTTACGAATATTCCTCCTGCAATGATTGTTACTATTAATCTCAAAGAGGGAGGTGCTGAAGGTGCTAGCCAAAGAGACCAACCTGCAGGAATTAATAGAATTAACCTTCCACTAGGCTTGTTCCATCTAAGGAGGTGAAACAAATTTACGATTTCTGATGGGATTAAAAAACGTTCCAAGAGTTTGTGATTTGAATAAACATTAGAGAATTCACCCCGAATTAGGACATTCGGTGCCAAAGTGTTTTTGGATAGAGAGTTTGTTTCTCATGCCAGTTTCTAAACAAGGGATTAAGTCAATTACAACCCTTGATCAAAAAGATTCTGAAATTGATGAATCTGGGAAGATTCAACATTTGGCTGCTATTGATATAGGCACAAACTCTACTCATCTTTTAATTGCTCAGGTGAATACTGAATTAAAAACATTCAGTATAGATCTTGCTGAGAAATCAACTACAAGGCTAGGAGATAGAGATCCTTTAACCGGAGATTTAACGGATTCGGCAATGGAGCGAGTCTTTGAAATTCTAAAAAGGTTTAAAGAATTATCTGCAAGTCATAGAGTCGTAAATATTTTAACTGCTGCAACTAGTGCTGTTAGAGAAGCTCCTAATGGCAGGCAATTTTTAGAACGTTTAAAAGATCAACTAGATTTTGATGTAGAACTTATTAGCGGTACCGAAGAAGCCAGATTGATATATCTAGGAGTACTTTCTGGGATGCAATTAGGCGATCAACAGCACGTCTTGATTGATATAGGAGGAGGGTCTACTGAGTTAATTCTTGCTGATGGGCATGATGCTATTGCGTTAACTAGTACGAAAGTAGGAGCTGTTCGTCTTAAAAGAGATTTTGTAAAAAAAGAGCCGATATCTCGATCAAAACGTGAATTTTTAAGGGTTTTTATTCAAGGTTATTTAGAACCAGCAGTAGAAAAGATCAAGAATCGCATAATCCCTGGGCAAGTACCTTTAATGGTTGCTACTAGCGGAACAGCCATGGCTTTAGGAGCATTGATAGCATCTGAAGAAGCTAATACAGATATCAAATTACATGGTTATAAAATCACGGTAGATCAATTAGATAATTTGGTAAGCAAGTTAATAGTAATGACTCCGGAGCAATTGAGAAAACTTTCACCTCTAAGTGATAGACGTGCAGATATTATTGTCACAGGAGCATTGATACTCCAATCCGCTATGCGAATGTTGTCATGTCAAGCTGTTGTTCTTAGCGAAAGAGCTTTGAGAGAAGGCTTGGTAGTTGATTGGATGTTTCGCAATGGTTTTTTAGAAGACCGGTTTACTTTGCAAGGAGATATACGTCATCGAACAGTCCTTCATCAGGCTCATCGATTTAAGGTTAATCTTAAACGGTGTGAACGTGTAGCAGCTAATGCGTTAACTCTTTATGATTTTTCAAAGGGGGTTTTACATGGTGACATGGGGCAAGGAAGAGAACTTCTCTGGGCCGCAGCTATTTTGCATAGTTGTGGTCAGCATATAAATTTGAATTCCTATCACAAGCATTCTTGGTATTTAATACGTCATGGAGAATTATTAGGCTATTCTCAAACAGAGCATTTAATGGTTGCTGCTATAGCCAGATACCATCGGAAAAGTTTCCCTCGGAAACGTCATGAGCCATGGCAACTGATTGAAAGTAGACAACAACGTAAAATTGTCTCTGAGATGGGAATTCTTTTGCGCTTGGCTTCATCGATTAATCAAAGACCTGAGTCTGTCGTTTCCTCGTTAAAGGTCGATACATCTTCTTCGAAAGTGAGAATTGAAATTATTCCAGAACAGCCAAGTCAAAACCTTGGCTTAGAAAAGTGGAGTCTTAGGAAAACAGCTTCTTCTGTTGAAGAAAATATTGGAATAAGTTTTGAGATAGTTTAAATATTTCTTATGTACATAATATTGTCCTATTAGGGATCTTTTAGTTGGCTTGATTGGTTTATCTCTGTAGTTACTGGTGCTTTATAAGATTTTATATAATTAGTAAGGAAAATTGCACACGAAATCCCCAGTAAACCTGAAAAAACAAACATGAAAGGAATAAGCTTTGTAAATCTATATCTCGTTTCTTCTCTTGCTACTGGAATTTGAATTTCAGTATTAAGCGTTTCTCTACCATTAAATTCTTCGAGAATAAAAATTGTATCTAAATCTAATTTTTCTGAAATCCTTTTAATCATTGCTTTTATAAATACTCTCTCTGGTAATAAATTCTCTTTACCATTTTCTATAGCTATGATTTGCTCTTCTCCAATTCTTAATTGATTGGCCAATTCTGTTGTTGTAAGATTTCTTGCTTGTCTGGCTTCTTTTAAAAAAGAACCTACCTTTTGAAGAGGCGTTTTGTCTGTCGATAGATTAATTTCATTTTTTGTTGGGATTTCTATCTTTTTCACTTAAGAACTATTCAATATTAATTTGCTTTATTCTAATAGCTTTGTAAAGAGGATTCTAGATTAATTTCAAATATATATTTTTTTACTTAAGAAGTACTTAATTATGAGTCCTAAGATTGTTTTAGTTAGGTCTGAATAGATGCTTATGACTGGGGCTATATAGATTGGATCTTTTCTGGTTGGCCCGTAAGGCGGGGCTGATTATATAGATAGTGGTTCTAAAGAAACCTTTCTCTTTCGTATGTGATGCCATTTGATTCAATGGCACCACTTTTAGCCACTCGTCTTTCCAGCTAATTCGATATCCAATGGCGACAGGAGTATCAATTGGATAATAATTTAATAACGTTTCCTCGACTTCTTTAACATGTCGAGCACTTAAATATAAGCATAATGATGCTTGGGTAGAGGCTAAATGATGTAGCTGTTCTTTTGCAGGTACCTCAATACGACCATTTGATCTTGTAAGAATAATAGTTTGTGTGATTCCAGGAGCAGTTAGTTCTGCTTTTAGCTTTGCTGCAGTTGCTTGGTAAGCACTTATCCCTGGTACAACTTCTACATCTAATCCAGCTGATTTAATACCATTTATTTGTTCTGATAATGCTCCAAATAGGCAAGGGTCTCCATCGTGTAGACGAACTACTTTTTTACCTTGAAGAGACTTTGCAATAAGGAGATTAAGGATTTCTTCAAGGGTTAAAGCACTTGAAGGAATTATTTCGCAATTTTCAGGCGCTAGTTCAATAATTTCGGGGGCAATTAATGAATCAGTCCAAATCAGAACTTCAGCCACTTTTAATTTTTCAACGGCTCGTTGAGTTAAAAGGTCTGTTGCACCTGGACCTGCTCCAACTATTGAGATAACTGTCATGTCAAAGATTTCTTTGTTTTTTTTAAAATCAACCTAAGTCCAATAATGCCTAGGCAAATCAAGAGAATGCTTGTTAATTGTGCTACTCGAATACCACCTTCGCAAAAAGGAGGTAATGCATTTATGCAAAGCGGATCTATTCGTAGACCTTCAATCCATAATCTTCCAATACTATAGGTAATTAAATAAAGAAAACTTAACGCTCCATCTGGTAGCTTAATTATTCCTTTTTTTCCAAGATTGAATAATATTATTAATGTCAGAAAAACACATATATTCCAAATGGATTCATATAAAAATGTTGGATGAAAAAAACTTTCCTCAGAAAATATCTCAGGCCTATAATGATTAGGAATGTATAGTTTCCAAGGTAAATTTGTAGGGACTCCAAAAGCTTCGTTGTTAAAGAAATTACCCCATCTTCCTATTGCTTGACCTAACGCTACGGAGGGTAATAAAACATCTAGAATTTTCCAAAAAGATTCTTTCTTGAGTTTGGAAAAGATTATTATTGAGATGGTCCCTGAAATTAGTGCTCCATGAATAGCGATACCACCTCCCCAGATCTCTAATGCACTAGGTATAGGTAACTTTATTCCAATGAAATTAATTGAACTCCAGAAATTTGGACCACTGTAATTTCTCCATTCAAATATTACATAATAAAGACGTGCTCCAATAATTGAAGTAAATACTAATAAAGGCATTAGATCATTAATTACTCCATTACTAATACCTTTAGATCGTGCAAGCTTATTTGAAAGATTTAAACCTATTAATACTGAAACTGCAATAAGCAATCCATACCAACGCAAAATAAATGGACCAAAATGCAATATATCTGGACCAGGGGAACTTAAAGCTCCTAAACTATATTGCATCTCTTAGTTTGTATACCAGATAATTAAGTTAGATCAGACGCCTTCAGCAGCCTGAACTTTCTCAACTTGCTTCTTCTTGAGTACAAGCATTATTTGAGCTAGCCCTACACCTATAAAGAAAACAATAAGTCCAATAACTCTTGCATAGCTTTGTAAGACTATTTCTGTATCTACTTGTCCAAAACCACCAACATTAGGATTATTGGTAATTGAAGTTCCTTTTTCTATTTTATCTCCAATATTTACTACTAGCTCTGGTCCAAGAGGAATCGATTCTGTTGTGACTTCCCCATTCTCATTCTGTATGGTTATTACTCTTGAACCATCTTCAGAAGGCTCTATAGATGTTACCTCACCAGAATTTTCGGCTGTGAATATGTTGTTATTGCTTTTCTCTCCTGTTGGATAAACCTGTCCTCTTCCTCTGTTCCCCCCTACGTGAATAGAGTATTTCCCAAAGTGTATGTCTTTATTGGTTCTAGGATCTGGAGAGAGTATTGGGAAAACGATTTCTTTGTTCTGATCACCTGGTAGTGGTCCAACAATAATAATGTTTTCTTTATCTTCACTATATTGAGTGAAAAATACTCCTTGAGTTTCCTCTTTTATTTCATCGGTCCATCTATCTTGAGGGGCAAGTTTGAATCCATCTGGAAGCATTACTAATGCACCAACTTGTAAAGGTACTTCACTTCCATCGGCGCCTATTTCTTGTACTCCTTTCTTATACGGGATTTTTACTGATGCTTTAAATACACTATCTGCTGCAACTGCTTGAGGAACCTCAGCTTGCGTCGTCATATTGGCTAGATGACAATTTGCACAGACAATTTTGCCAGTTGCTTCTCTAGGGTTTTCGTAATTTTGTTGGGCCCAGAATGGATAAGCCCATGTTGAAGTCGGACTAACAAATATTGAAATCCCTAGAAGGATTGAACTAAGAATGATTGTTATTAGGCGTCGCATGTTTGTTGTAAATAATTGGAGCATGAGATTTTTTATCAATTAATTAAGCCCACCAGGGTTGATCACCCGTCCTAAAATCCTTTTCAGTCCATTGACTGACCAGTACTTGATCATCTTCTATTGAGACATGCGCTAGTGCTAATGAGAGTGGAGCTGGACCTCTGATGACTTTTCCAGTTGAGTCATATTGGCTTCCATGACAAGGACACTTGTACTTATTCTCACCATTATTCCAAGGGACTACGCAACCAAGGTGAGTGCATATTGCATTTATTCCGTAATCTGTAATGGCATCAGGACCTTCAACTATTAAATATGTAGGGTCTCCTTTTAGGCCTTGAACAAGACTTCTGTCTCCAACAGGATGGTTTGAAAGCCATCCACTCGCGGTAACTGGATTCCCAAGTTCATCTTTTGCAGAGCTCCCACCTCCACCTCCACCAGCTCTCGCTGGAGTGAAGTAATTAGCAACTGGATAAAGTGCCCCTAGAGCAACACCAGTGACTGTCCCAAAGGTAAGAAGGTTCATAAACTGCCTCCTGCCCATTGAGGGCACATTTTCGGAGGTCATTTGTGTCATTCCAGATGTTCACCTGATATAAGAATATAAACCAAAATGGAATACGAAAGCTGTTTTTAGTTGTAAAGCAGGGCTCTTTTATGACAAATAGGCTTCCTTTTCAAAATGAAATTCATTCCTCAATACCTTTAACGGTTGATGAGGTGATTGCATTTTTACGAATGCGTTGGGGCGTTACATATGAGTTGCAGTTATTGGTTAGAGGGAAAAATTTGTATCTGCAAGTAATGTGGAGATATTTAGAACAGCAGTCTTTCCCTAAAACAGAGATTTGTTATAGATCTGATTTAAGTGAAATCATAGAAATAGTTAATGAAATAGGCCAAGCTCAATTGGTTCGAGAATGGCTTGAAACGCTAACCAGTAGGCCAAGGATAGGCAGGGCTCTTACTCTCCAGATGAAGGAGGTTGAACGACTGAAAGAGTTCCTTCTCTGAATTTTTCTGTTATAGCAACCATCCCAACCCCAATTAAAAATAAACAACTTATTGCACTAGCGAGTAACAACATAGTTATCGGATCTGTAGAAGGAGTCAAAACAGCACCAGCAATAGCTGCCGTCATTACTACCCATCTCCATCCTGAAAGCATTTGTTTCCATTTAACCAAGCCTAAGGCTCCTAAAATAAATTGAAGGACTGGTAATTGAAAAGCTAGCCCTGTACTCAGCATCAGTAAAAGAACAAAATCTAAATATTTTTCGATAGACCACAGTGGCTCAACAACATCTGAGCCATATCCAACTAAAAAATTTAATGCTGCAGGAATTAGAACTGATAATGCGAAAAAAAGACCTACAAAAAATAAGATTGCTGAGCAAGTTACCGCAGGAGCTATTAATTTTTTTTCTTTCTGTGTAAGTCCTGGAAAAATAAACTTTAAGAATTGATAAATGATATATGGCAAGGTCAAAGTTAGACCTGAATATCCAGCGACTTTTATTGATACAAATAAGAACTCACCAGGAGCTAATTGAAGAAAGCGAATTGAGCTTGCTGGAGCCTCTAATAGTTGAACGAGATCTTTTACAAAAATAAAGCTTATAAGAGTTCCTACTAATATTGCAATTAGAGACCTAAGTACTCTTTGTCGTAGCTCCTCTAGGTGTCCAACTAAAGGCATCTTTAGTTCTTCATTAATTGATATTTTATTGGAATTGGTTTCCATTTTTATTCTAGAAGATTTCCTTGGAGGTAATTCCCTTTCGATTTGATTAGTTTTTTATAGTACTTATATGATTTATTTTAGGTCAAAAAATTAAATGAGATAACCTATTAGTTGTTATTCAATTTATATATATTTTCTTAATTAGATTTTGTTGGGTCAGGAAGAATAAATGGTGGGCAGTCGTTTAGAGAAGACTTTCCATAATTGGCATATTCTTTATAGCCACCCATTTTCCCATTGGTTTTCATCAATGCGCTCATGAAGGCTAAAAGGAGAAATACAGTAGGAGCTCCGATTATGAGGGCGGCTCCAAATATATAACCAATTAAAAATTCTGGAATAGAGTGATTACCAAGGAATTCATGGGTGCCTAGGAGGAAATCAATCATTTAATAATGCGCTCTGAAAGAGATGATAAAGCATTGTCGCTTTGATGTTGTTCTATATGTTGCATTGCTCTGGTAGGACAGCCCCATAAAACCTTGCCACCACTATGCCTCACCGTTCCTGGTATAGCCCCTTGAATCCTTTGTAATCTTTCTGTAGGCACTTTTATAACGGACACTATTTTATTGTGCTTCGCTTTACTGAAAAATGCGGCCAAGTCAGCAGCTAGTTGGATATCTGTTTCTTCAGCTAAAGATGTAGATGACTTGAGAACGACATGACTCCCTGGACACTCTTGTGCGTGGAACCATAGGTCTCCTTTTCGAGCTTTTTTTAGGCTAATTAGTTCATTTTGTCGATGATTTCTACCTATTTGAATGGCAACCCCATTTTGCGAAATTAATTCTAGTGGTTTTATTTGAGCTTTCTTTTGTCGGTATTTTTGTTTGGGATTTTCTTTTGATAAACCAACTAAATCATTTATCTCGTTAAGTAAATCATTTAAACGTGTTAACTTTTCTATGGGGGTTTCCCATTTGTTAGTTGAGAGCTCTTTAAAAAAAAGAGAACTTTCTTCGATGCTTGTAATCCGAAAATGATGATATTGAATTCTTTCTTTAATGATTGATTCAGACCTCTTTAATCTTTTAGATAATTTATATAGTTTTTGGGCTTCTTTTATTTGACTTTTCTTAGGTGATACAGAGCTTAGAATAGCATGCGCTTTTTCTTGTAAAAGCATATACTCGCTACTTCTCTTTGCAAGCTCTTCTTGTTTTCTCAGAGAATTAATCTCATTCTCTTTAATCTTTTTTAATTTTTGAGAAATCGTATTTTCAATGTTGAAAATACGATTATTTTCAATTCTTTCTTTATAATATTTCCCAAGCTTTAAGCTTATATTATTACGATCAATTATTGTCGCTTCATTCTCTTCCCAAACTCTAAAATCTGTAGGATTATTAAATGAGATAGAGAAATCTTCTTTTT
>CACILY010000030.1 GCA_902587615.1 uncultured Prochlorococcus sp. | reverse complement strand
ATTAACCCATGGCAGAACAGGAAACTAGCTTCTAGCTAATAAAACAGCAAGTTCAAGCCAGGTCTACGTTCTCAGCGTACCGTAGAGATGTCCCCAAACTTTCTCTTACTTATTTCTCTTTACTTTTAGTCAGTCATTGCTTCTTCCTCCTGAAGAATATGAGATAAGCAACAACTCCTATCAACAGGACAGAGTGGTGTGATATACCAAGGGGGATATAGCTAATGCAGCAATTCAAACATTAAGAGGATCGAAAAAAGCTAAGCAAGATAGACATAATCAAACTGATAGCAATACAACTAAACACTGGGAAATAAAAGGTTGAGTTCTCACCTTTCAAAATTATGTCACCAGGCAATTGTCCTAAACCTATTTGCTTTAAGTAAGGGTAAAGAACCCCTATAGCAGCAATTCCAAGTCCGAGTGTGATTAGTAGTTTTTGCATTTCTTTTTCTTAGAAGGGACTTGCTTTAACCAAGATCCTGTCTAATAGGTCGCATCATTCCTCCATCATCATCATCATCTCCAAAGCCAAAGAACAGCCATGTAATAGCAAACACTGCAATTGAGCCAGAGAGAGTAACTACTTCTAATTCGTTCAAAACGTACCCAATGCTATTTCCAGAACCCTAGCTGTTATTTCTAATTTTGCTTGGATAGATAAGTTGTATTTATAGCACCTATGAGAGTTCTTAAACTTACTGGCGATTAGTTGTTTGATTCGTTATCTTTTTATCAATTAACCCCACCTGTCTGAACCATGACACAAGAGGTCTACGAAGCAGTACTTGAAGCATCAAAGAATGGACAGCTTTGGGGTATAAGCCGAGCTCGTTATTAATTTTATAAAGATCGAAGGTGGTCTATGGCTTATAGCTGATCTCGTTCAACTAGTAGGCAATCAATCTTTCTAGTACAAGAGCTACTAATACTCATTGGGGAAAGACAATCCACATAAAATCCATAATCAGTCAGGCCAAGATACTTCTTATATCAAAAAATTAGCTGCTTGTGCTTGTCTATAAGTGTCATTTTTTCTTTGGCTTTTCGTAATTAAATTTGGTAGAAACTTTGTTGCCTTGCCAAGAAAGAGTACCTTGATACATGTCCTCACCCAGTAAGTAATTGAGTGCGTCTTCCGACTTTTGCTCAGGTGCAGGTGCTTTGGCTATTTCCTCTTGGGGCGACAACTCAACATCTTCTGCTTGAACTGCAAAAGGACAGAAAAGCAAAAGAAGAGCAAGAACAAAAAAAAAGAGTTCTTTCATAAAACCATTATGCCTAAAATCCTTACATCCAGTAAACTTCCCTTATTCCATCTAATTTTTGGGGACAACTCTATAGCATTTCTAAACCTGCTAGATTCTCTAGTGTTGCTAGAGTTGATAGATCAGAAAAGTAACTTATCGTGGGTTTAAGCATCGCAGGAGTTCAGAATCTTTTAGAACTTTATTCAACAGGTAATTTAAAAGGGAAAAAATCTGTTATTGAATTTGGATCGCAGGAATTACATTTAAAAAGTGAGGATCTTATTGAGCTAATGTCAATGGTCAATATTGACATGAACAAGTCAAATTTTCCTAATTTAGAAAATTGGCCAGCTCAACCAAGATGTTCCAGTAGAAGTTTATATAAAGCTTTAGGTATTAATGAATATTATTCATTTGATTTGAACGGAAAATTAAATTCTATAAATTGTGATTTTAATCTTCCATTTGAAAAAAAAGAATTTTTTTCAAGATTTGATATAGTAACTGATCATTGCGCTTGTGGTCATGCATTTAACTCTGCTGAAGCATATAGAACCATGCATAAACTTTGTAAAAAGGATGGTCTAATTATTGGGATCTTACCCTTATGGAAAGGAAATTCTTATTACCTTTATGATAATAGTTTTTTTGAAGGTCTCGCCGCTGCTAATGGTTATAAGGTAATTTTTAATTCTTATATTGTTAATACTGGTAGTGTTACAAAAAACGGAAGCCTTTTAGATTTTCATATTCCATTAAATAGAGAGTTGTTAAACTGTTTTGACATGGCAAAATTAACATGGATTGGCGTTTGCGCAGTTCTTCAAAAAACTTCGGATGAAGAGTTTAAATATCCATATCAAGGAAACTACATGCTTAAAAAGCAAAATAATATAGGATTTAATAGACTATTTTACAAAGATCCTCCAGGGTATTCTTATATACCAGTTTTCAATTTAAATACATATTCTGGTACTCTTCTAATTAAAGAAGTTATAAAAAGAATTAAATCCAAGCTAAGACTTAAAAAAACAAAATAAACCAATTTAATCAGTCAGATATAATATACACATTTAGAAAGAAGAGAACAAAGAGAAGGATGAGAGCTATCTACTGAATCATGAATACTACGACGATGGTGATAATGTCGACTGGGAGGTTTAAGGAAACTAATGAATGACATATCGCATCACCAGGCACGATGGAGAAGAGGACGACATCACCTCTCAGAGCTTTGATAACTACGACGATGCCTACGAATTACTAGAGGAGATCTATGGAGACATGTGCTGCTCTGATGCTGATTACGAAGACCGTCCTTACTATGAAATTATTGAGTCAAAGGAGTACTGAAATTTCCTGCTGGCTAATGAAGTGTGAGCCTGCTTTGATGACAATGGATTTCAGCTTTTGATCAAAATCCATTCGAACCTTATCAAGATCAAGCAAAGCCTTTAACTCCATTTTTAGATTGATACCCTGCTTGTAAAAATTGAGTCTTATCACTCCCTACATCATAAAGAGTGTAATTTTTTCCGGCACCAATTCCGATTACTATTTTTTTGGGAATTTTCTGCTGCTGCCTACGATTTCCACTTAAATCCATTACATCTGATTCAACAATTGCCTCTGTTAATTCCCAATAAAATTGATGAGTACTTCTTGCAGTAAATAATCTATTCACATTCAAACGGGTAAGTCTATCAAGAAATGTTAGAGGGGGAGTAGCCATCGATAACTCATCACCTACATCTCTTGAGCTACCATGAATCAATCCACAATCAAGTTCAACAAATCCAAATTAAATAGAGTAAAGAAAAGAGATGGAAGAATGAGGTTTCATTCCAACCATCCAGAATTACTAAGATTACAGGCTATGACTGAGATCAACTACTGGTAGGGTTAAAAGTTAATAAAGAAAAGGGGGCTAATTGCCCCCTAGCGATCGACTGTCAACCATTCAATTCTGAATTAAGAATCCATTGCTGCAACTTCTTCACGAGCTTGCTTTTGCCTTTCTTCAAAAACAGAAGGCCTATAAGAAATAAACTTTCCATTTTTTGTAGCAGCAATTTGAGCTTTGTGAAGCCTTTCTGCTTTTTTGATTCGCTCTTTAGTGAGTAAAAGGTTGTTCATAACCCTTATCTATTAATGGAAATCCCGTTCCCTATTTCCATGTCATGCGTCCAGATATAGATCGGACGAACGTGGAAAAATCATAACAAAGGGAAAGGAAAAAGAAAACCAGGTACATTCAAGCGAGCATCGAATACCCCTCTTGAAAAAATCTCTGCAAAGGAACCATAACCAGCTCTATTCTCTCTATCGCTTCTGAAAAATGACAGCCAGGTTATTGGCAGGCATTTCAAAAATATCATGGGTTTCAAATCCGTTCTTTATTCCTACTTCACTGACCACATCTAAATCCCGAACACCCCAAGTTGGGTTTTGTACCTTTAGTGACTGGTCAAATCGCGCATTGCTTTCACTAGTGTGTTCACCATTCCTTTTGAAAGGTCCATATAACATCAACCATTGATCCTTCTCAAGGAGGTTCCCAGATTCTTCAAACAACGCCTGTGTACAACCCCATGGAGATATGTGAATCATGTTGATACAGACGATGGCTTTAAGAGACGATCGAAATTTGTGAGTTAGGGGCCAAGGTCTTTTTTGAGCATCCAGATCTAATGGTTGAGTCATCTTGGCCATTAATCCTTGATGCTTAATCCAAGCGCTAATACTTTTTCTATAGGAGGAATCTGGATCACTTGTTTGCCAATGAATGTTGGGAAAGCGTTCTTGAAATGTCACTCCATGCTCTCCGCTACCGCTAGCTATTTCTAGAATAAATCCATTTGAAGGAAGGATTTTAGAAAGGACCTCTCCTATGGGGTCTCTGTTTCGTTCAGTTGCCGGGAAAAAGAGTCTTTCGTCCATTGGTACATTTAGTAAGAACCATTTAAGCGTTATCTCCTAACTAAGCACTCAGCTTCTCTAGCAGTAAACCCCAACCAATTTTAGAAGCGTCGGCATTAAAACTCGAACGTTTGCTAAAGCCCTGTTTAACCAGGGCTTTTTCTATAAAGGCAACCCTTAAGCTACTACCTTCTTAGCAGTGTCTTTAATTGCATCAACTGCTTTCTCTACTGTTTCTTTAACAGGATTACTTGCAGATGGAGCAAGAGCTTTCAACTCACTCTTAATAGATTTCTCTCGGTCAAGCAAATGTGTTCTCTGCTTCTCATAAGCGTCCTCTAATTTCTTTAGTTGATCAACAACTGAATCAAGTTCATCTTGATGTTGTTGAATTTTTAATTGAGCCATCTCGCTATCAGAGATGACATAAACAGGACGATAGAAAGAAGGAGTCAGAGAGAAACGAGTAACTGAATACATCACTACGAAGCGAACAACAAATTCACTATGCACCAAGTAGTCGTTTGGGATGGTGATATAAGCCGTAGAAAATTATGCGGTATCTACACCGAACTTCGGTCTCTACGAATAAACCGGCCAGTAATAACCGAAATATGAAAGCACCTATTTTTCAAAAGAGAAAGTCGTCATCTATACAGGGAGAAGAGTCAAGCTAATGAGAACGATAATATTTATCGAAACTGATCTGAGCGAATCAAGAATTTCTATTCAAACTTTATTCAAACTTGGGAAGGAGAGAAAACCTTTAATTTCTTCTCTCGCCATCTGCTGTCCATCTCTGAAATACAGAGATGCAGCTGGGTTCTTCAATCCAATGAAAATGCATCCCTCTTCTCTGACCACTAAGAGCTCCAGATTCTCGGTTCATATCTATACAAACCCTCGAAGCATTATCTCGATTATCAAAAGGGATCCTATGGCGCACTTCAGCATCAGGAACTTCTGTTCTTAAGTGTTGAATCCTTTCCTGAAGATTATCAGTTCTACACCATTTAATTTTGTACTTGTTTTTCTCCTTTGAGTAAGCAAGGTAAACAGTATAAATATCTTCTATCTCTAGTTCTGCTAGAGATGCTGTGCTCCTTTCTCTAAATAATTCCTCTACTCTTTCTGGAGTAGGAAAATTAAAACCTCTTCCTGTAGGTCTTAGTGTAAGCCATTCGGTTCTACCAGATTCTCTACCTTCTATTCCTCTATACCGATAACTCGAAAATCTTCTTCTAATAGCTTTTTCGGCATCATAAGCATTTTGATAAGAAGTAAATACTCTTGTCCCAACTAATCTTACATCGATTACATTCCTCCTGATAGTCAATATTCGTCTAGCTAAATCATTTGGTCTGCTTATCCCAAACTTATAAGCACTATGCATATCTGAATAAAGTAAATAACACACATGTCCATCCGGGTATTGATGAATTCTATGCCTCATCCCTGGCCCATCTAACTCTGCAATACTTGTAGAGTTATTTACACTTATATTGGGAAGATTTGGATTATTTGGAGAATTATCAACGTCAACTCTTTCAGGGATATTTCTATCTAATTTAGGCTGGTCATTCCTTGCATTCTCTCCAGCTTGAATTTTGAGCCATAAATAAATGCAAACGGCAAAGAGTAGAAATAGAACTAATTCCACCGACCTTTGTTCAATAACAACATCATTACTCTATGCTGATATTGGATCAAGCATCCAGATAGCAGCGAGGGACTTGGCCCGTTGACCTGCAACCAAACCCCTAGAAGGGAAGGTGGTACTACCAAAATCCGATGTTCTAAACAACCATAGATTGATTAGATAATTAAATTGCTATGGCTCGACTAAAAGATCGTCTCAAAAATAATTCACCTGGTCCATTTTTTGTGGACTCAAGCTGCATTGATTGTGGTAGTTGCTGGCACATAGACCCAGAACACTTTGCACCAACTGGGAGCAGTTCTTACGTTCACACTCAGCCAAATGGACAACAAGAAGTTGGGAAGGCTCTTTTGGCCCTGATCGATTGTCCTGTTGCAGCAATCGGTGCTCCAAAAAACTTGACTGCAAACTTACCTGCTGATGTTTTTCCAATACTGGTTACCAAACATCCTGCAGGAGATGTCTATTACTGCGGTTGGAGTTCAAAACGTAGTTTTGGTGCCAGCAGTTGGCTAATTCATGGTGCAGAAGGCAACGTGCTTATCGACTCCCCTCGCTGGAGTGCTCCACTTGCCAAACAAATCAAAAAGATGGGTGGTATTAACCAAATAGTTCTAACTCATCGAGATGATGTAGCAGACCACGCAAATTGGGCCAAAGCTTTTAACTGTGAAAGGTGGATTCACCAAGATGATGCAGATGCAGCGCCTGAAGCAGAAAAGCATGTTATAGGACTTGATGCTCTCGCTCTTCAAAAGAGCCTTAAGTTAATTCCAACGCCTGGGCATACAAAAGGATCAATGGTCGCTGTACTTGGTGATCAACAACAAATTTTGTTTAGTGGAGATCACCTTTGGTGGAATCCCAAAAAGTCAGTAATAGTTGCATCAAAAGATTATTGCTGGTGGAATTGGACCGAGCAATTGAAATCAGTAGAAAGGCTTCTCGATCTAGAAGTTCACTGGTTACTACCTGGGCATGGATATGCCCATCAATTCATGTCAGGACAATGGAACGAGGCGCTCGAACAAACATTGCGTCATGCAGCAAAAGCACCCTCATCTGGACAGATTTAGGAGTCGAAGATGTCACAAGAACTCATTTGTTTTTTCTTGCTTGGAATCGCAGCATTGCTTCTAAATACTGGACTCTCTTCTCAAGCTCTTCCACTCTTTTGGTTGGTTCTTCCATTGGGCATAAAAATCAGCCTCAATGCTATTCAAATACGCGCTGCTAAAAACAGCTAAAAAGAGATTGAGCTCTAGATAATTAGTTGGCAATCTCAGTCACCTCCCCCTGCCCTGAAAGCATGATCAACGAGCTAGGGGTATACATAAAGACCAAGAACGGAAGATTTGATTTCACTTACAGTGGCAAAGAATAGCGATCCATTCAAGAACCAAGATCATCTATAGTTAAAGCTCGGAAGATCGCGTAGCAGTATAGTTTTTTATTATCTATAATTAAAGTAATAGATATCTCTGTGCAAGAGGTAAAGATTCAGCTGGCTCACAAGTTAAAAGTTCACCATTCGCAAAAACTTCATAAGTTTGAGGGTCAACTTCTATTTTTGGTCTTGCATTATTAAGTTTCATTGATTGCTTAGAAATCTGTCTTGTGTTTTTTACAGCAGCACAAGATCGTTCTAATTTAAGTTTTTCTGGGAGACCTGCGTTAATAGCAATTTCACTTAAAAAAGTGAGACAACTAGGATTTATAGCTTTCCCAAACGAGGAAAACATTGGTCGGCCATGTACTGGTTGAGGTGTAGGTATTGAAGCATTAGCATCTCCCATTTGTGCCCATACAATAGATCCGCCTTTAACTACTAAGTCGGGTTTAATTCCAAAAAAGCCTGGCTTCCAAAGTACTAAGTCAGCTAGTTTGCCAACTTCTATTGATCCAACATGACTACTAATACCATGAGCTATGGCGGGATTAATAGTTACCTTTGAGATATATCTTTTGAGACGATGATTATCATTTCTTTCATTATCTTCTGGTAAGGCTCCTCTTTGAACTTTCATTTTATGAGCAGTTTGAAAAGTTCTACTAATAACTTCTCCAACTCTTCCCATGGCCTGAGAGTCACTAGCAATAATAGAAAAGGCTCCTAAATCGTGGAGTATATCCTCAGCAGCAATAGTCTCACGACGTATTCTTGACTCGGCAAATGCAACATCTTCAGGAATTTTGGGATCCAAATGATGGCAAACCATCAACATATCTAAATGCTCTTCCAGAGTATTTAAAGTGAATGGTCTAGTGGGATTCGTGCTGCTTGGAATAACATTAGATTCTCCACAAATTTTAATAATGTCGGGAGCATGACCACCTCCAGCGCCTTCTGTATGGAACGTATGAATTGTTCTTCCTTTGATTGCACGAATTGTATCTTCGACAAAACCAGCTTCATTTAGAGTATCTGTATGAATACAAACTTGTACATCCAGTTGATCTGCGACACTTAGGCACGAATCAATACATGCCGGTGTCGTTCCCCAGTCTTCATGAAGCTTTAATCCACAAGCACCTGCTATGACTTGTTCTTCTAATGCTTCTTTATTAGTCGCATTGCCTTTTCCAAAGAATCCCAAGTTAACAGGGAATCCCTCTGCGGATTGCAGCATTCTTGATATGTGAAATGCTCCAGGAGTACATGTTGTTGCATTCGTACCTGTTGCTGGACCTGTCCCTCCTCCGAGCATTGTTGTTACACCACTAGCTAAAGCAGTTTCTATTTGCTGTGGACAAATAAAATGAATATGACTATCAATAGCTCCCGCAGTAATAATATTTCCTTCTCCTGCGATTGCTTCTGTACTAGCTCCTACAATAATGTTGACACCTTCTTGAGTATCTGGATTCCCAGCTTTTCCGATACCTGAGATCTTTCCGTCTTTAATCCCAATATCTGCTTTAACAATTCCCCACCAGTCCAGAATAAGTGCATTGGTAATAACTGTATCTACGACTCCATTATCTCTACTTTGTTGTGATTGTCCCATCCCATCACGAATAACTTTGCCTCCACCAAATTTAACTTCATCTCCATAATGAGTATGATCATGTTCAACTTCGAGAATCAAGTCTGTATCAGCTAGCCTAAGGCGATCCCCTTTAGTAGGACCATAAGTCTCGGCATAAGCTTGACGTGAGATTTTGAAAGGCATTTTTTAACGTAGTGAATCGTTTATAAGTCCGTTGAATCCAAAAACCTTACGGTCTCCTGCATAAGGCACTAGATTAACCTCTCTTGCATCCCCTGGTTCAAACCGAATAGCAGTACCAGCGGGGATATCTAACCTCTTACCAATGGATCGTTGACGATCAAATTCAAGACCTTTATTAGATTCAAAGAAATGATAATGAGAACCAATTTGAATTGGTCGGTCGGAAATATTAGCAACTTTAAGGGTTGTGACGTCTCTACCTTGATTTAATTCGATAAAACCATCTTCGGGAATAAGTTCTCCAGGAATGAGCTTTGACATCATTTTAATTAACTAATTGGATTGTGAAGTGTTACTAGTTTTGTTCCATCGGGGAAAACGGCTTCTATTTGAACTTCATTGATTAGCTCGGGTACACCCTCCATAACTTGTTCTTTTGTGAGCCATGTTGTTCCTTCATTCATTAAAGTTGAGACACTTTTTCCATCTCTTGCACCTTCAAGTACTTGAAAGCTAAGCCATGCAACTGCTTCTGGATGATTTAATTGAAGTCCTCTATTCAATCTTCGCTCTGCAAGAAGAGCCGCCGTAACTACAAGTAATTTGTCTTTTTCTTGAGGGCTTAAGTACATTTTCTAACTAATAGAAAATCATTTTACTTGGATTCAATTCCTTAAAAGTTCACGATGGACAGTCTGACTCTATTAATGCATTCTCTTGCATAGGCCAAATCCTCATATAGTCAGGAATGCTAGATTTCCTTAAAACTCGTGTAAGCCCCCAAATTCTATAGAACCAAAATCGAGCTGATTGCGTTGATGAACCTCTATATCTTGCTGAAATGCCATTATTAAGCAGACTACAAGTCATGAATCCCTCAAGCCCTTCTCTTTGTTTACGGCATTCTTCTAATAAATTTGATAAGGCTTGTTTGTTAATACCTTTGGGTGTTACCCATGTTAACGATCCAAATACTGGCTGCTCATCTAAACCATGAATTGATTCAAGCGCGTTCCCGGAAAGTTCTAGTCGATCACTGAATTCATATTGCTTCCCTTGGCTACTCTCTCTAAAGATCTCCAAAGAGGATCTCCACATTCCACACCCAAGTTTTTCTCCTACTGCAGTTCGTCCTAAGCGAACTAAATCAACACATAGGAAACTTGATGAGTTATCCAACTTAACAGTCATATTTTGTTCAAAAAGTCCCCCTTGATAAATAATTAATTCTTGAGGCATCCATTCAAAGTCAGCATCTTTTTCAATATGAAAAACACAATTTTGATTTGCCCAGATCCCTTCTGGATTTAATTTTGATCTACCTCTAGTTCCATAAACTTTTTGAGCTGCAACTGAAGAACATATGGCACTGCTATTTTCTTCAGCATTTACATTTATCGTTAGTTGATCACCTCCCACAATCCCTCCTGCACTATGAAGAATTGGGATTTCACACCTGCCATCCTGTTTATTATTGAACACTTTCATTATTTTCAACGGAGCCTTACATTTTGCTTGATGAATAGTTATTAAATTGTCTATGTCTCTGGATCCAGGCTTCTTGAAAAGTCTTAGGTCACAAGTCCCATGCCATTTAGAATTCATTTATTCGTTGTATTATTTTGGTCAAATAAATATTGAGGGAATAAAGATTGTTTAATCTTGTAGATATAACCGTTAAGATCTAAATCCACAACTAATAGAAGTTTGGCAGAGACATTAATCTATCTCACAGAGAGAACAACTGCACAGGCTAACGAAAATTGTCTGAT
>CACILY010000029.1 GCA_902587615.1 uncultured Prochlorococcus sp. | reverse complement strand
TCAACCATTTAATATTGATGTTTTAGGACTTAATTGTGCAACGGGGCCAGAACAAATGAAAGAGCATATGAAATATTTATCTAAATATTCACCCTTTCCGATTAGTTGTATCCCTAACGCTGGATTGCCTGAAAATATAGGTGGTATAGCTCATTATAAATTAACTCCGATAGAATTAAAGATGCAGTTAATGCACTTTATTGAAGATTTGGGTGTTCAATTAATAGGTGGGTGTTGTGGCACTACACCCGAACATATTAAAGGGTTAGCAGAAATAGCTAAAGAATATAATACAAAGAATTTGAAATCAGATATATATAACAAAGATAAAGTCATAATACCTTCTGCATCATCAATATATGATTTAACTCCATATAAACAAGACAGTTCATTTTTAATAGTAGGAGAAAGGCTAAATGCTAGTGGTTCTAAGAAAGTAAGAGAACTACTAAATAATGATAATTGGGATGGGTTAGTAGCTATAGCCAAAGGCCAACAAAAAGAAAATACACATATTCTTGATATCAATGTGGATTATGTTGGTAGAGATGGAATTAAAGATATGGACGAAATAGTAGGGAGAGTCGTAACCAATGTAAATATGCCATTAATGCTTGATTCGACTGATTATGAAAAAATGGAAAGTGGTTTAAAGAAAACCGGCGGTAAATGTATTTTAAATTCTACGAATTACGAAGATGGAGATGAGAGATTTTATAAAGTATTAGAATTAGCCAAAAATTATGGAGCAGGAATAGTAATAGGTACAATAGATGAAGATGGTATGGCTAGAACAGCTACCAAAAAAGTAGAAATAGCGACACGAGCTTATAAAGATGCGATTAAATATGGTATTAAGCCTTATGAAATATTTTATGATCCATTAGCTCTTCCAATATCAACAGGGATAGAGGAAGATCGAATTAATGGAAAAGAGACATTAAAATCTATAAAAGATATAATTCATGAACTACCACAAGTTCATATCATTTTAGGTATCTCTAATATAAGCTTTGGTCTTTCACCTCAAATCAGAGTTATTTTAAATTCAGTATTTTTAAATGAAGCGATTAAATGTGGATTGGACAGTGCAATAGTATCTCCCAAAAAGATATTACCTCTATCCAAGATTAATCAAAAGGAAAAGGAAGTATGTTTAGATCTAATATATGATAAAAGAACATTTACAGATAATATATGTACCTATGATCCACTCGTTCAGTTAACCTCTTTATTTGAAGGTGTAGATCCAGATAAACTATCAGGAAATATTGATAGCATAAACAATTTGCCTATCGAAGAAAGATTAAAGCAACATATAATAGATGGAGAGCGTATTGGGATAGAAGATAATCTTCAATCAGCTCTTAAAAAATATAAGCCTCTAGAAATAATTAACACATTTCTATTAGATGGAATGAAGGTTGTTGGAAAATTATTTGCGAGTGGAGAGATGCAATTACCATTTGTACTTCAATCAGCTGAAACAATGAAGCATGCTGTATCCTTTCTTGAACCTTATATGGAAAGTGTAGAAGGTTCGAAACTCTCTAAAGGTAAGTTTATTATTGCTACTGTAAAGGGAGATGTTCATGATATAGGGAAGAATCTAGTCGACATTATATTGACCAACAATGGATACGAAGTAATTAACTTAGGTATAAAACAGGAAATAAGTACAATTATAGATGCACAACACAAATATGAGGCTGATTGTATAGCAATGAGTGGTCTACTTGTTAAATCTACAGCATTTATGAAAGCAAATCTAGAAGCATTTAATAAAGCAAATATTACTGTTCCAGTAATTTTAGGAGGAGCAGCTTTAACACCGAAATTTGTTAATAAAGATTGTGCAGAGGTTTATCAAGGTACAGTTATCTACGGAAAAGATGCCTTTACAGATTTAAGGTTTATGGATGCGTATATGAATGAAAAACTTAAGGGAAAATGGGACAATAAAAAGGGTTTCTTAGGCCCTCCACCAGAAGGTATAACTGTCAGTAAGAATCCAAACCTTCAAGACAATATGACAACAAGTAATACTGATCTCAAAGAAAATACTCTACAAAATAGTGAAAAATCAAAAGAAAATATAAATAATGAACGATCACAATCTATTCTCATAGAGAAGTCTATTAATCCTCCTTTTACTGGAACTAAGTTATTAACTGCATCTGACTTAAGCATCGAGGATATAATCTATTTTCTTGATAAAAAGGCTTTGTTTGCAGGTCAATGGCAAATGAAGCGTAAAAAATCACAATCAAAAGAAGATTATGAGAATTATATTGCACGTGAAGCTGAACCAATTTTAAATAAATGGCTTGATATTATTATTGAGAAGAAATTAATAAATCAATCCGCAGTCTATGGATATTTTCTGTGTGGAAGTATAGATAATGATTTATTTATATTCGACAAGAATGGAAAAGATAAGCTAGGAAAATTTTCATTCCCGAGACAACGTTCTGGCAAAAGATATTGTATTGCTGATTTTTATAATGTCCTTTATAAATCAATTCCAAACGATTATCTACCTATGCAGGCTGTAACTATGGGTCAAGAAGCTAGTAAATATTCACAATACTTATTCGAGAATAATAGATATTCTGATTATCTTTTCTTTCATGGATTATCTGTACAATTAGCTGAAGCATTAGCAGAATATATTCACTCAATAATACGTAAAGAATGTGGATTTTCTAATGAAGAGCCTAGGTCAATTAAAGAAGTTTTAAATCAGAATTATAGAGGTTGTCGATTCTCATTTGGTTATCCTGCATGTCCAAATGTTGCTGACTCAAGACTTCAATTAGAGTGGCTTGATGCAGATCGTATTGATCTGACTATGGATGAATCAGACCAATTACATCCAGAACAAAGTACAACAGCTATTATTTCAATGCATAGTCAGGCTAGATACTTCAGCACTTAAAACACAACAACTAGTTAGTCATTGCATAACGCCTCCATTGTTTGAATAACATCAGTCTGGAATTCATCCATTGAATCAGAATCGCTCAAATCAACTCCTTCTCCAGCAGCATTTTGAGTGAGTTCCTGAAAGTGGAAAGCACCCTCGCCATTTGCCAAAAATTCCATAGCTGAAGTTTCTCCACTCTCTCGAAACGCATCGCAGAGAGCTAGAAAAGCAGCATCTTCGGTGAACTCCCAATCCATTGAGGAGATATTACTGATTGCTCTTTAAACCCTTGCCCCCCGGTCTCGTCAACCCATTTATGAGCAGAAACAGTAATTATTAAGCTTTTTTCATAAAATTAATTTCTTAATCTAGCTTATAAAATCAGTCGTACCAATCCTTTTGAGATTGATGATATCCAATATGTCAATTTGAGTAATTTTTACAATTTAAACGTTCTAAACAAGACTAAGGCCTTGATTTCTATAAAAAAATTGGAAGGCTTTTGGCCCGCAAACCTAAGCAGTAAAAAAATGGACTCTGGAAAGCCATAGAAGCAGTAGGAGTAGCTTTAAGTGCTATGTATGGCGAATCTATAAGGCTTCTTAAAAAAAACGCGTATAGCCTTTTCAGGGCTTGTCAAGGAATAAGTACAACAGTCGAATTGTAGGCCAATACTCTAAATAAATATACTTAATTACAATTATCAATATCAAAACGAGTCAGTAATTTAGGAAATTAATTAATAAGATACAGAAAAATTGTATGTATATTTCTGACAAGATAATAATAAAATTCTCACAATATTGTTTATGTATTATGATTTTTATATAAACACATATTTTAGTGGCTTGGAATCCAAAAATGAGATCATATGGAAAAAAGCATTACTACAGACACATGATGCTTTATCCAAGAAAGCTCTAAACCCAATAGAAACTAAAATAGAATATCTCACAAAAAATGATCTTATTTGTGAATTAAGACACATTACTTTAAAACATTTAAAGAAATCAGTTGTCTTTGGACCTAAACAGAATCCATTCAATCCTTGGGAAAAAAATCTAGAAATAGTAAGAGTAAAAGAAAACCATATACTTATACTAAACAAATATCCCGTAGAGAAAGGACATATGCTCTTAATTAGTAAAGAATGGAAGCCTCAAAATACTTTAATAGACTTAGACGATTGGCTTGCGTTGACTGCTGTTGAAAAAGATACAGGCGGACTGTGGTTTTTTAATAGTTGCGAGCAAGCTGGCGCAAGTCAGCCCCATAGACATTTACAATTACTTAGAAGAGAGATAGGAACAAAATATTGTCCAAGAGAACAATGGTTTTTGGATAAAATACAACCAAGTACAGGAAGGGATAGATTAGATAAGAGTATTCTTGTTTTTGAAAGAAAAAATTATAGAACGAATAATTCCGCGAATGAATTATATGAACTATATTCAAAACTATGTAAAGAGACTAAAACAGTTTATTTGGAAAGTGAAGAATGTCGATTAGCTCCATATAATCTAATAATAACTAATAAGTGGATAGCTTTAATTAAAAGATCTAAGGAAGGGTATATGGGGTTTAGTGTAAATGCATTGGGTTTTGCTGGATACTTATTGGCTACTAATGAATCGAATGTAAACTGGCTCAGAATTAACAGTATTGAAGATCTTCTTTCTTCTGTAATTTGCCCTTATATCAGTTAATTTTCAATACTAGTATTACTATCCCGTTCTATCTGAGACTCTAACGTTTGTATTGAGGCATTAACCGCGGATATCTTTCTCTCTAAGGAATCCCTAAAATATCGGAGCATTTCAAGCCTCCTTGTATGGAAGAGAAGTCGCCTTTTATCTGGCGAATTACTAGGATTACAGAAATCGCTGATCATAGAAAAGAATTATTCTTGTTACATTTTGATTATAAGGTTATGTTAGTGAGAGTTTTATCTTGGATTAAAAAAAATTGCAGTTGTTTAACCTCATAAATTAAATATAATCCTTTTATAGATATTTCAGTAAGCTAGTGTATAAACAAATTATATTAAATATGGATATTCAGCAGAAAATCATTAGTATTAAAAGAGACGTTGTACTAAGGTGAAGGATACATATGGTGAAGGTACTAGCTTCAAGAGGTTTTCTGCAAATCTTCCTGCAGAATACATTAATGGTTTAGACGAATTAAAAAAAGAATGGGGACTTAGAAGTCGTGGTGCAGTTCTAGAGCGATTACTGGAAGAACTCTTTACAGAGGAAAAGAAGCAAGATGAAATTACTAATGATTCACAAACAGAAATTGATAATAGTTCAGAAAACCTAACTGTCGAAAAAAAAATATATAATGATAATACAGCTTTAGTACTAATTACTAATAACGAGATTGAGAAAACAACATCTAATGTCGCAGAAAAAAGAACAAAAGCAGAAGAAAAGAAATCTAAAGTAGTGTCCAAAGTCACTAATTCATCTGTTGTAATTGATCTTCCTGGCTTTGTTAGTAGCAAAACTAAAACGCTTAGAGAAAGCCTAGGAAAAGTCAATCATACAAATCAAGAAGATTCTGTCTTAAATACTGTTAAGGAATCTGAGGTTACAGCAGCAATAAAAGCGAGTAGAGATCACTGGACCTCATTGTACGGAAATGAGCCGGGAGAAAATGTAGTTGAGGCTGCAATGCTTTGGCTTGCTAGAGATATCTGGCCTCAAATAGAAGGAAGTGACGAAAGACCATTTACATGGACAGCAGCTAGTAAGTTACTTTCTCAATATTGTCCATCCTGGATCAGTGTATCCATTAAATTTGAAAATATAATAGTAATGGCTGGGGTATTGGAAGATCCATTCTCTTCCAGTAATTTGCACAAAAGGATTCCAACATTAATAAGAAGGTTTGTAAATCAATATAGAAGAAGAAACAAAGTAACTTCATTTCAAACAATTGAATCAACAATGACAGTGCATGGAGCATTGAAATTACTTGGACTTCCAACACAGGCTGGGTCTGCCCTTACACTCAAATCAATCAAAGAAGCATACAAGTCTAAAGCAATGGAAAATCACCCAGACGCAGGAGGTTCAACAGAAACAATGAGAAAGCTAAATGAGGGTTACCAACTTTTAAAAGATTTATACAAGAACAAATAAAAAGCTCTTACTAGTCTACATCTGGTCCAATCCTTAGACTATAAATAAGATTTATATGAGACTATTGATACCATAAAGTTTATTCTTCTTGCAGTATTTAATGAATCAATTTCATTAATTTAAAAAATAAATAAGCAAATCAAACCCGTATTACTTATCTCCCACTAGACTCAAGATGAGTCTAGCAATAAGTCTACTAATAGACTTATAAACCAATAATTCCATATTTAAATCTTCCTACAGTAAATACGGGTTCATATAAGGAAATTAAATTACATGAAAAAATTAAAATATTGTCCTTCTTTTGTCCAGAGATTTTAGCCCTCTCTTGCAGCCAGTGATATCAATGCTTTGAAGGTTTGCGTAACTGCTTTAGAGACAGTTACGCAATACAACTAGGTGCTGGCTTCGTGACTTTGAATGTCCTATTAATGAAATATAGATTGTTCGCCAAACAACACTATTTTCTCAACTGATTTCCATACTTTTAAAAACGACAAACACTTGAAATACCGGTTTTTGTCAAGTCTTAAGAAATGTATTCTAGACTATAAATAAGACTACTTCTGATTCTCATTAGAGATTTAAGAGAATAGATTAAATCCAAAATTATCATATAAATATCAGGCCAACTTTTCAGGCAAAGACGTTTAAGGTGAGTCTTATGAACTCTAAATAAGACTCTAACTGAGACTTATGGTGAGTCTTGCATGATACAGATGAAAGGATTTAGCTGCGCAATGAAGCGCCTAGTTGTTTAACGATTACTGATCTAATTTTTTCATGAACAGGATTTACGTCAACGTCTTGTAGTGTCCTTTTCGGGTCTCGATATCTTATACGAAATGTAAGACTAGCTTTACCTTGCTCTAGATTGTTTCCTTCATATCTATCAATTAATTCAACATTTTCAAGAAGTGGCCTTCCTGATTTTTTTATCAGAGAAACCACCTCAGCAGCTTGACATCTTTTATCAACTACGAGAGATAAATCTCTCTCCATTGATGGTACTGTTGGATATTGCTTAAAGATTGGATTTAATTTATTTTTTCTTGTACATGCCTTTAAAATAGACTTTAACGATAATTCAAATATATATGTGTCTAATGTAATATTATATTTTTCTGCAAGTTGGGGATGTATTTGGCCAAATTTTCCAGCAATTTTACCTTCAATTATTAAATTGGCAGATCTTCCGGGATGTAGTAGTGAATCATTATTCAGTTTCTGATCAATCAGATTAATATTTAAAGATGCTAGAGCTTCATTAAGCTTGCCTCTTGCTTCGTAATAATCTAATGGCTGTAATTTTCCATTAGTTGACCACCTTTCATATCTATTAACTCCATTAAGTACTCCTGCTAATATTTTATTCTCCTCTATAGTTTCTGCACATTTTTGATAAATAGTACCTATTTCATAAATCCAACAGCAATCCTTACCAGATGAACGGTTTCTTAGTACGATATTTAAATGTTCCTCCCATAAATTAGTCCTTAAATGACTTGTATCAGATAATAGTGGGTTCGTAATAGCAATTCTGTTTTCATCTTCAATGCTTTTGGAGACAAGGGACATAGTTGTTACTTCCTGAAGACCAGCTCCAGAAAGAAATTGTCTTAGCTTGCGCTCACAGCGTTGTTCTGCGTTTAAACCACCCGGTTGAATAGGATTAGGTAAATTATTCTGAAAACAGTCATAACCAATTAATCGAGCTATTTCTTCTATAAGATCTATCTCTCTAAAAATATCTTTTTCTCTATGTGGAGGTATTTTAACAAGCCAATTGTTGTTGCTGTATTCTATTTCACATCCAATTAATTTAAGTTTGCTTGATACTATTTTGTCAGATATAAAATAACCTCCATGATCTGTTCCTAAGGTATTTTGATCCGATTGATTTATTCTCCCTAATATTTTATCTATTCTTGATCGCCTTAATGTAACTTCTGGCCATAGAAAATCACTGTAGCCATCTACATATATATAGGAGGTATCAAACTGAAAGGATTCTCTAAGTAAATCAAAGAATCTTGATACAGCCTGAACTGTTATCTTTGAGGATATTCCTTTCTCGTATCTACTACTTGATTCAGTTCTTAATCCTAACTGTCTCACAGAATTTCTAACTGAAGCAGCTGTAAATACTGCTCCTTCTAAAAATATATTCTTGGTCTCTTTAGTTACAGATGATTCATATCCGCCCATAACACCGGCTACTGCTATTGGTACTTCAAAACATGTAATTACACTTGTCTCTTGATCTAATTTGTAACTTTTGCCATCTAGTAACTTAATTTCCTCTAGCTCTTTCGCTTTGCGAATACCAAATGAGGAATAGTTTACTTCTTTACCTGTTAATTTGTGAAGTTTATCTGCATCAAAAGCATGAAGAGGTTGACCTTGTTCCAACATCACATAATTAGTTAAATCCACAATAGTATTGATTGATTTAATACCACAGTTATTAAGTCTTTTAGTAATAAGAGATGGTGTATTGAAATCACCTAATATATTAGATATTTGAGTAATTGAATATATTCCTAGTTCATCTATAATTGAGTGACACTTATTGGCTATTTTATAGTTTTTAGTCTCATATTTCTTATTTTCTATTGTAGGTAATTTTATTTGACATTCAGTCAAGGCTGACACTTCTCTAGCGATACCATTAATTGACATGCCGTCAGGTCTATTAGCGGTAATAGCGAGGTCTAAAACTAACTCGTCGAGACCAAATAACTTCAATATATCAGAACCTATAGAAGGGATTTCTATATTCATATCTTCTAAAACTGCTATTCCCTCGAGATCTGAATTTACTCCTATTTCATTAAGTGAACAGATCATCCCATCACTTTTAACTCCTCGTAGTTCAGTAGATTTAATCTTAAGGTTAATTGCTCCAAGATAGCCTCCTATCGTTGCAACAATCACATGGGTTTTGCTACGTACATTTTGGGCTCCGCAAACTATTTGTAACGTTGATTCCTTCCCAACATTTACTTCACAAATACTTAATTTGTCCGCCTGTGGGTGTTTGCTAACGTTTTCTATAAATCCAACTAATACGCCCTGAGCATTTAATGAGAAATCTTGGAGTGATTCAACCTCGAAACCGGCAATTGATAATGATTCAGATAACTCGTTAATCGGTTGAGTTGTAGGAGCAAGCTCCATGAGCCATGAATATGGAACCTTCATCGGAAAAATGGAATTCTACTGATAATACTTATTAGTCCAGGGCTTTGATAAATGGGGGGGGAGTAGCTGTAAGATATAAATTTATTATTTACGTCTACAAAGACCATATGGTAAAAATCGGTCATAACGATAATGAGCACTCATAATGCTCCATATCACAGTCCTATAGTCCAAAACGATCCTAGTTCTTGGCATGTTCAAAGATGAAAATCCAAAGCAGTACACGCAGATTTTATTGAAAAGACAAATTTAGTGGTCATTTCACTAAAACAATCACTACAATAGTGATTAAATAATGTATTATTTAAACTAACTCTTGTACAAATTCAAATGAATAACTCACTTTTTAAAAAGAAACTATCACCTATCAAACCAGGTGATCCTATAGATTATAAGGATGTTGAACTACTAAAGAAATTTATAACTGACAGAGGGAAAATTCTACCCAGACGCTTAACAGGTTTAACAGCTAAGCAACAACGTGATCTCACAGTTGCTGTCAAAAGGGCAAGAATTATTGCTCTTCTGCCTTTTGTTAATGCAGAAGGATAATTAGCAAATTTATAAATAGCCTTGACTAAAAAAGGATATATCGATGAATTAAATTCTAAAAAAAATAATAATTTTAACCAAGCATGTATAGATCAAGTCAACCAATTAATATATTGTAGAGACAAGCGCGACTATTCTAAATCTGATCACTATGACTTAACGCATCTGAAGACATTTACAATTGATGATGAATCAACATACGAACGAGATGATGCTATATCGATACAATCAAGGCAGGGTCATAAGATTATTTGGATACACATCTCCTCTCCTAGTTTATATATTGAATATGATAGCCCTTTAGAAAGAGAAGCTAGAAAAAGAATTTCTAGTATCTATCTACCTGACAGGACAATAACTATGTTTCCTAAAGAAGTTATCAATAATCTGTTAAGTTTAAACTCTGGATCAGCAAGAAAAACCATTAGTATTGGTGTCGAATTAAAATCAGATGGATCAATAAAGGACTATCAATTAAGACAGTCTATAGTTACCTGTAATTATAATCTAACTTATGATGATGCAGAGGAATTAATTGAACTAGCTCCAAAAGAAGAAGAGGATCTCTCCATATTACACAGATTACTAATTAGAAGAAGAAATTATCGATTGAGTAATGGTGCTTTATCAATAGAGAATGAAGAAGGCCGTATTTCAATGAACGCTTATGGAAAGTTATATATTAAATACATGGAGTCTATGAAGTCTCGTATAATGATAAGTGAAGCAATGGTATTATTTGGCTCTATAATAGCTATTTATGCTAAACAAAATAACATTTCTATTCCATATAGATGTCAGGCTAAATCACATAAGACAGTAGAACCAAAACTTTTTGAAAATACCAATAAAGAGAAGATCTTACAAAAGTATAACCAGCGTACTAATCTTATGGCAAGTTATATTTCGACAATTCCAAATATACATTCAAATCTAGCTATTAATCCCTACTGTCAGTCATCATCTCCTATTAGAAGATATAATGATTTACTTATACATTACCAGATTAACAATTTTATCAATCATAAGGACTTATTAGATGATGTTGATATAGATAGTCATATAGAAAGAATTAGGGTTGTAACAAAGGAAATTAATCAAATAACACGTAGCTCTGAGCTTTATTGGTTAAATAATTGGTTTTCATCAAAGGAAAACAAATCATATTCTGTTTACTTCCTACGTTGGATTAGACGAGAAAAGCAAATCTGTCTTGTACACCTTATAGAATTATCTCTTGAACTGACTATAAGAATTAGTAATTTAGTAGACCTCGAATTTGGTCAAGAATATACAATAGTGTATTGCGATCTCTTTGATGAATCAGAGTTTATTATGTTCAATATGATCATTTAATAAACATAAATATCATTTATCTATATTAATTTA
>CACILY010000028.1 GCA_902587615.1 uncultured Prochlorococcus sp. | reverse complement strand
GGCTTTAGGCACTATTCTGTGGGCCTGTGTTGGATGGAGGTGTTGGTTGTCGGTTGTAATTTATTTATTACTTGGATCAATTGTTACCAAGATTGGATTTAAGAAAAAAAAGTCTTTAGGTATTGCAGAAGGGAGAGGAGGACAAAGAGGGCCTGAAAATGTATGGGGTTCGGCTGCCACTGGAGCATTAATTGCTCTATTAATTAAGATACAACCTTCTTGGGAGAATTTATTATTAATTGGCTTTGCGGCAAGTTTTGTTGCCAAGTTAGCAGATACTTTTGGGAGTGAAATTGGTAAAAGATGGGGAAGTAAAACTTTTCTAATAACTTCATTTAAACCCGTTCCTCCAGGTGTTGATGGTGGAATCAGTTTGGAAGGAACTATGGCAAGCATTCTGGGAAGTGTGATTATGACAACAGTCATGCTTGTTTTTAACGTTATCAGTTCAGTGAATGTTGCTTTTTTAGTTTCTTTTAGTGGTTTCATCGCAACAATGTTTGAAAGTTTTATTGGTGCGTTGTTTCAAAAAAAGGTCGATTTTCTTAGTAATGAAGTTGTTAATTTCCTTCAAACTCTTTGTGCTTCTCTTATGGCAATGGGATTAGTTTTGTTGATCGGTTGATTTTCAAATAAGTGACTAGGATTATCTACGCACCATCGATTTCCCTACTTAAGGTTTTATTCTAAATGTCCCCATTTAATAAGTGATGGCCATGCCATGATTTTTTGGAAAAGCCATTCATGACCTTCTGAATTGAGGTGAATTCCATCAGCTTGTATCCATTGCTGTGACTTTGGGTTTGTCATCATTGTTTTGTGAATAGGTAAAAATGGTATATCCAGTTGTAAACAAGTTTCTTCGATCTCTCTTTCGTAAATAGAGCAGGCTTCATTCGAATACCATAGGCATTCACTAAAGGGCATAGCTCTCTCATTGACAGCTGTTAACCCTATCATCATTACAGTTGTTTGATTCTTTATTTGTGTTAAGAGGCGCTCCAATCCAAATTTAAATGCTTCTGATGAGAGTTGAGGCCTTCCATCTTGTCTACCAATCTTGGCTGTATCATTTAATCCAATTGATAACAGCAAACCATTTGGCACGCTTCTGCGCAGTTCACCTCTACACTGCCATTCTTGATGCCATCGCTTGGCAACTTTTTCTAGACCATCTCCGCGTATTCCTAAGGAATAGACTATGGGGGAGTTTGGAAGCTTCATCCAATGACGACGAAGTCGTTCACACCAGCCACCTCCATCAGAATCTCCCCACCCATAAACAGCGCTATCACCAATTACTATCAGTTTTTTAGGATGTCTGATCATTAGCTTCTGAATTAAATGAGCGTAGATTTAAAGTGAAGGTTTTAATGAAAAATCTGATGTATTTTTTTGCCAGTATCTACGAGCTTTATCACTAATTGATTCACCAATTAATGTAAGGATTATAAATAAAGTAGTTATTACAACCACTTCAGCCCAGTAGAAGGAACTTAGTGATTCTTGTAATTGCCATCCCAATCCCATCCCTCCTACTACTCCTATTACTGCAGTTTCTCTTAATACAACATCAATTCTATAAGATGCAAAGGCCAGATATTTTTTGCTTTCAAGAGATAACTTCCCATATAACCATGAGATGTTATTTGAGGCCCCAGTTGAGTTAATTGCGTTATATAAATAATCGCTTCTCATGTCTAAGTTTTCTTTTAAAATTCTACCCATAACGCCCATGTTATGAAAGCCTAGTGCTAGTGCTGCAACCGAAATACTAGGAGTTGTAAAGAGAATGAATATAAGAGCTGCAAGTGGTGGAGGAATTAATCTGAGAAACAACCAAAACAAACTTAGTATTTCTTTTGCTATTGCATTATTTGTTATAAGAAGTAAGAGAGGAGGTAGTCCTATCGCAATACCTCCAGAGAGTAAAGTTAATAAGCAAGTGGTGATTATTAATTTGACTATTGGTAAACCAGTGAAAGCACTATATAGATCCTGAAGACTAGGCCAATAAATTGAGTGAAACCTTAAGCTTTCAAATAAATTTATGTCTAGGTAGTGTAGCCATGTAAAACTTATAACTATTATTACTGACACTAAAAAAGGCATATATAAAAAAATAGATGTATATCCCTCTATAGCGAAAATAGATCTTCTTCCCCAGTCTAAGGATTTTTCAAGTACTAACATTACTATTGCTAGCATCCAAAGGGATGTCCACATCTCATGGAATTGTAGTGATCTAAGACTAAGTTGTAATTCTGTTCCGATTCCACCCAAGCCAAAAACACCTAATATAGTTGCTCCACGAATGGCGCATTCTAGTCGGTAACCCCCATATGAGATTACGAATGGGAATAGTACAGGTGACATTGTGGTTGCTAGAGAAGATATTGCACTTGCACCTGTTTGCCTAAGAGCAATTAAATTTTTTCTGTCGACTGTATCTAATTGATTAGCTATGACTCTGCTAGTTAAGGAAGAATATGGAATAACTAGAGAGATAATTGCGACCCAAGGAGTTAGGCCAAGAACCTGTAAAAGAAGTAGACCCCAAACCACTTCATGGAGGGCTCTTGGAATTGCTAAAATTCTCCGAAAAGCTTTACCTATCCATATATGTTTCCCAATTGTTAGCCAAAGAATATCAGAACTAATTATTCCTAAGAATATTCCTACTAATATACTCACTATCCAACTTAGTAATGCTATCGCGATAGTTATTTGAATCCCTTCCCAGGCACTTTGAACAACTAATGTATTGAGAGATGGAGTAAGAGATGAAATTAAAAATTCGTATATTATTTGTACTCCGCCTAAATGCATTCCTTTAAAAAATTGTATTGCGACAGGTAATATTGCTAGGGTAGGAATAAATGTGAAGGCGATAGGATTAAGCGTTTTGAATCTCATTCTTATCTGTATAAAGAGTCTATTTCATAAGAATTAAGTTCGTTTGTATATTTATTTATAACAATCTCACCATTCTTTAATCCAATTACTCTAGTAAAATGTTTTATGAGTTCTGGTTGGTGAATACTAATTAAATAAGTCTGAGGTATTGAGATTATGTTATTTTCACTTCTTGCTAGAAAAAGCATAAGTATGTCCTTTGCTATTAGAGGGTCAAGACTTGATAATGGTTCATCTGCAAAGACAAGCTCAGCTTCCTGTCTAAGAAGACGAGCTATAGCAACTCGTTGCTTTTGGCCACCTGAGAGGTTGCTAATTTGTGAGGCTATTAGTTCATGTGGTAATCCTGCAGCCGAGAGGCAATTAATACATTCTGATTTTTCAATTATTCCAATTAAATTTCTTAGTCCCCAAAAGAAATTATTTCTTCCTAATGCACCTGAATTTACATTTTGAGCAACATTTAATTCTTCTATTATGCGTAAGTCTTGCCAAAGAGTTGCAATCTTCGTAGATTGTTTACGACTTATTGATTTTAGAGATTCCCCTTTCCATTTTACAGATCCTTCTGATGGAGGTAGAGACCCATTCGAAACTGAGAGAAGGGAACTTTTACCAGCTCCGCTTTTTCCTAATAACGCAATCCTTTCCCCTTCCTTAATAGAGAAGGTGATATTTTTGATCCGATATTTGTCTTTATTTATAACACTCACACCTTTTACTTCGAGAAGTGTTTTCACTTAAGCTTTCCAAGCTTACGAGCAATATCTTCTATAGAGTTATAGTCATTTTCATTGGCCGAAATAAATTTCTCTGCACCAAATAAATCTAATATTTTACGTTGTCTCGGAGATTCTTTTGTTAAACCTATAATAGTCTTTGTTAATTTTTCTGTGAAACCATTTCCAAATCGATTGTCTAAATTTGGTTGTGCCAACCAATGATAGTCAGCATAAGCAGGTGACCTCCAAATAGCCTTAGTTTTTGAGAAATCAACTTTTCCTTTCTGGATAGATGAGAGCCAAACTTGCTCATTTAATACACCCACTTCGAATGATCCACTTTGCACAAGTGCTAATGTTGCATCATGACTACCACTAAAACCTGTTACTTTTCCTTTGAAATCAGTTAATTTTATACCCGCCTTTTGAAGAAAATATTGAGGCATTAATCTTCCTGATGTTGAACTCTCTGATCCAAAAGTAAATCGCTTTCCTTTAAGTGAATTCAAATCAGATAGTGTTTTTATAGAAGTAATTTTACTATTCGTATTAGCTATAAAAATGCTATGAAACTTAGCATCAATATCTCTTTGAGCGATTACTTTTGAACCAGGTTTTTGTATCCTAGCTTGAACACCTGTTAAACCACCAAACCAAACCAAATCAAGATCACCAGTCCTAAATCCACTAACTGATGCCGGATAATTTGTAACAGGTTTATAAACTACTTCTGTACCTAGCTTCTCAGATAGTTCATCGCATAAAAGATTGTACAATCGATTTAGTTTTTCTGGTTTTTGGTCAGGTATAGCACTAATAGTGAGGAATTCAGATGCAAAAACAGTTTTATTATTTATTAATAAATGACTGATCAATAGGAATGTAATTAGATTGAATAATTTTAGAAATACTTTTCTTTTCATGAGTTATTAAGATAAGAAACTAATTTATTTAGCCTTTGAATACCATCATTAATGGTAATACTTTTTACCGCACAAGAAAGCCTTATTGAGCTATCGTCTCCAAATGCTAATCCAGGTACCATGGCTAATCCAAATTTATCTAATGCTAAATTACATAACTCAATGGAGCCAATACTCGCCGTTAATATTCTAGGAAATGAATAAAAAGCTCCTTTTGGATTGCTTGACTTTATTCCTTCTATAGAATTTAATCCTTCAGATAATAAACTTCTCCTTTTGTTATAAATCCCGATCATTCTATTAACAGTTTCCTCAGAACTTTGAATTGCTGCTAATGCGCCTCTTTGAGCAAAACTGCAGACGTTACTTGTACTTTGACTTTGTAATGCAATTGCCTTTTTTATGACTTCAGATTGACCAATCAAATAACCAACTCTCCATCCTGTCATTGCCCACCCTTTTGCAAACCCATTTACTGTAAATACACGATCTGATAGATCGGGAGCTATCGCGGAAAAACTATAATGAATTTCATTCCTTGCGAGCAATAACTCATAAATTTCATCACTCATTATCAAAAGATTTTGATGTCTACGTAAGAAACTTGCAATATCTTCAAGTTCTTCTTTTGACATTACATGGCCTGTTGGATTGTTCGGAGAATTAATAATTAATAGGCGGGTTCTTTCATTAACTTTAGATTCTAACTCTTCAATATTTAATCTAAATTGATTATCTAAATGGGTTTTTATATTAATAGGAATAGCTCCTGCTAGGCGCACTATCTCTGGATAACTTAGCCAATAAGGAGAAGGAATTAATACTTCATCTCCAGGATTCAAGATGATCTGCAGGAGATTGAAGATTGCTTGTTTGCCTCCATTGGTAATAAGAACATTATCCGCTTTAGTTGGAGAATGATTTTTTGTAGTTTGCTTGAAGGCTATTGCTTCTCGAAGTTCTGGATCTCCTGCTGCAGGACCATATCGGGTGTATCCATCTTTTAAGGCCTTTAATGCTGCTTCAATAATGAACTCAGGAGTATCAAAGTCTGGCTCCCCAGCACTGAGGCTACAAATATCTTTCCCTTCTTTTGTTAGTGCCTTTGCTTTCGCACTTATTTCTAAGGTTAAGGAAGGCTTGAGATTCCTCGCTCTTTTAGATAAAAATGAAGATTGAGTCATCTTTATTCACTCCCTCATGGAGGGACTATTCTCTATAAATATGATATCTTGCATGACTTTGTGTCTTGTGTCACATAAAAATCTGTTAGAGAAAATTTTTGAGTGATTTTATTGAGGTTTCTACTGTAATAGCAGCTCATCATCCACGTGAGCTTGCAGAGTTCTATGCTTCCTTTAACGACGTTGAGGTTGTTGAAGGGATTAACAATAATCATTTTTTAGTATTTCTTCGAAATGGTGTGAAAATTCAGTTTTATATGCCATCTAAGGCTAGCTCTTGGCCAGAAAAAGGAAGATCATGTGCTTTGTGTTTCAAGAAGGAACCTTCTTCTGATTCATTAAAAGCATTGAATGATTGGTCCTCTGAATTAATTGGTTTGGGTGGAAAATTACTTACTGAGGCAAAGGTTGAGTCGTTCGGGGCCGAGGTTTGGCTGTTAGACCCTGAAGGTAATGTTTTTTTAATTCTTGTACCAAGTTCTTAATCTATAGAGATTGATTTGTATAAATTAAGGGTAATTTATTTCTAGTTTGGATTGAGAGAAAACAGCTTATGTGAGTCTTGTTATGATCCATTACACCTTTCTAACGTTGTTGTTAGTAGAGGTAACCCTTTTTCAAAATTAATGATAATTGGCGAGGCTCCTGGTGCAAAAGAAGAAGAACTAGGTAAGCCATTTGTTGGAAGATCAGGCAAGCTTTTAGATCAATTATTGAAAGAAATTGGTATTAACTCCCAAACAGATGCTTACGTCTGTAATGTGGTGAAATGTCGGCCACCAAACAATAGAAGGCCTTCAAAATCAGAGATTTTGCAAAGTTTCCCTTGGCTAAGACAACAGATTAAGCTGGTTGACCCTTCTGTAATGGTTTTAGTTGGTGCTACTGCCGTTGAGTCAGTCTTAGGAATTAGGATTAGTCAAGGAATAAGTAAATTAAGAGGTACATGGCAGAATTGGGAAGGAAGATCAGTAATGCCTATCTTTCATCCTTCATACCTTTTGAGGAATCCTTCAAAGGAAGATGGTGCCCCTCTCTCTCTTACTAAATTAGATCTTCTTAAGGTGAAAGAAAAACTCTATACATTTGAATTATCCTCTTCTGAGCAAGTCTCAATAACTTCTAGGGCTAAATAGATATGACTGCTACTTTGACTCCTGAATTGTCTTCAGAATCATTATCTCGGAGATACAGCACACAAATTCATAGACGTAAGACTAGAAGTGTCATGGTTGGAGATATAGCAATTGGTAGTGAACACCCTGTACGTGTTCAGTCGATGATTAACGAAGATACTATGGATATTGAAGGTTCTACCGCTGCTATTCGCCGTTTACATGAAATAGGATGTGAAATTGTCAGACTTACTGTTCCTACATTGGCAAGTGCAAAGGCAGTAGGAGAGATTAAAAATAATCTAATAAGTACCTATAAGGCTGTTCCATTAGTTGCGGATGTTCATCACAATGGAATGAAAATTGCTCTTGAAGTTGCTAAACATGTTGATAAAGTCAGAATTAATCCTGGACTTTTCGTTTTCGAGAGACCAGATCCTAATAGAACTGAGTTCTCACCTAGTGAAATCAAAGCAACTCAAGATAAAATTACTCAAAAATTTGAACCTATAGTTAATACGTTAAAAGAACAAAATAAGTCCCTTCGAATAGGAGTAAATCATGGATCTTTGGCAGAGAGAATGTTATTTGCTTATGGAGATACTCCTCTTGGAATGGTTGAATCTGCGATGGAATTTGTTCGTATATGTGATTCTCTAGATTTCCATAATATTGTTATATCTATGAAGGCTTCTCGGCCACCTGTAATGCTTGCTGCATATAGGATGATGGCTGACACAATGGATAAAGAGGGGTTTAATTATCCACTTCATCTTGGAGTAACTGAAGCAGGAGACGGAGATTATGGCCGTATTAAAAGTACAGCTGGAATAGGTACTCTTTTATCGGAAGGAATAGGAGATACTATTAGAGTTTCGCTCACTGAGGCTCCAGAAAAAGAAATACCTGTTTGTTATTCAATTCTTCAGGCAGTTGGTCTTAGAAAAACAATGGTTGAATATATTAGTTGTCCTAGCTGTGGAAGAACATTATTTAACCTTGAAGAGGTAGTAGCTAAAGTTAGAGAAGCTACTAATCATTTAACTGGTCTCGATATAGCTGTAATGGGATGCATTGTTAATGGACCTGGTGAAATGGCAGATGCAGACTATGGTTACGTAGGTAAAGGTAAGGGTACTATCGCTTTATATAGAAGAAGGGATGAAATCAGAAGGGTACCAGAGGATGAAGGAGTTAAAGCATTGATTGATTTAATTAAAGAAGATGGCAAATGGATAGAACCATCAAAATAAAACTTTTCTAATAATCTATTTATTATGTTTATAAATGCAAGTTCAAAAAATTTAAATACTAAAGTTAAAGGAAAATATAAATCCTTCTATTTTAAAATAACTCGTTTGTTGAGTTTACTTTTTTTTTCTACTATACCCGCTATAGCTCTTCCTCTTAATACTTCCTCAATAATTAGCGATAATCCAAAGGAAGTAATTGATGAGGTCTGGCAGATTATTTATCGAGACTATTTGGATTCTTCAGGTAATTATGACCCTAAGAGATGGATAAACCTGCGTAAAAAGTTGTTGAATACTAAATATGATGATTCTGTTCATTCTTATGATTCTATTAGAGATATGTTGTCGAGTTTAAATGATCCATATACAAGGTTTTTAGATCCTAAGGAATTTATGGAAATGAGAATTGATACTTCAGGAGAGTTGATGGGTGTTGGCATACAAATTTCTTTAGATAATGATAATAAGAATATTGTAGTAATTTCCCCAATCGAAGGTACACCAGCTTTTGAAGCAGGTATTCAACCTGATGATGTAATTGTTTCTATAGATGGTAAATCCACAGAAGGGATGAATATTGATAGTGCTGTTAAACTTATTAGAGGGAAAAAGGATACAGTTGTAATCTTAGGATTATTACGTGGTAATGAGTTTATTAAAGTTCCTTTAACTAGAGCCAGAATTGAAATAAATGTTGTATCTAGTAAATTAAATACAACAAAAGACGGAATTAACATTGGATATATACGTTTAAAGCAATTTAATGCAAATGCAGCCAAAGAGATGAGTAGTTCAATAAAGAAATATGAATCTGGAAATGTGCATGGATATATATTAGATTTGCGTAATAATCCTGGTGGTTTATTAGAATCTAGTGTAGAAATAGCTCGGCAGTGGGTTAATAAAGGTATTATTGTTAGTACTCAAACTAGAGATGGTATTAATGATGTCAGAAGAGCCAATGGTACTGCCTTAACAGATAAACCAATTGTTCTATTAGTTAATGAAGGATCAGCAAGCGCAAGTGAAATCCTTTCAGGAGCTATTAGAGATAATAAAAGAGGAATACTTGTTGGCCAAAAGACTTTCGGCAAAGGTTTGGTACAGTCTGTAAGAACTCTCTCTGATGGATCTGGTTTAATCCTATCGCCTTCACATTTATTCCTACCCTAGCAATATTACCTGTCGCAATACAATTTTTTAAAGGAATGCATTTAGGCGGAGTACAAATAATATACGAATTTTTAATTTCATCTCTTACTCCATCTCTCAATACATTAGTTGTTCAAAGTGCCTGGGAAGGGATTCAAATAACTATCGCGATAGCATTACTAAGTTGGATAGTGAGTATATTAGTAGGAATATTCTTAGGAATAATTAGTTCTGATATTCTTTGGCTAACAATTGGGAAACATATATGGATAGGTAAAGCTTTTCGGAGAATTTTAGCAATTCCAAGAGCCCTCCATGAAGTGGTTTGGGGTCTACTTCTTTTACAGGTTCTTGGCCTAACTCCTTGGGTCGCAATTATCTCTCTAGTTATTCCATATTCTTCCTTAACTAGCAGAGTCATAGCTAATCAATTAGATACAGTCGACAGAAAAAATTTAATTGCTCTTAGGCAAACAGGTGCAAGTGCAATATCTTCTCTAGCAACCACAATGTCACCTGTACTATTCCCATTCGTAATCTCATATGGGGGTTACCGACTAGAATGCGCCATTCGTGGAGCAACTATATTAGGTGTTTTTGGCTTGGGTGGAATCGGAACAGAATTACAACTTAGTCTTAGATCACTACAATTCCATGAGATGTGGACATCCCTTTGGATGCTAGCAATAGTAATGTTAGTACTTGAAAAATCCTTAGACTGGGGAAGAAGATCTATTTTCGCTATAGAGGGATATACATCTATTTTTTTATATATGCCTTTTTTAGTGTCAGTAATAATAGTTATAAGTTTTACATGGCTACACTACCTAGACATAAATTTATTTGAAAGCTTAAGGTTTCACTCAATTTATTGGCCTAGTCTTCAGGATCTATATAGTGCTTTCACTGGTTTACCAATAGTCAAATTAATAATCACCACTTGCTTATTAACTTTACTCTCTGGAGGTATTGCGATAGGACTACCTCCTCTCTTACTTCTTATAACAAATAATGCAATAGCAAAAGAAATACTAAGTTTGTTTTGGTTGTTTCTCAGATTAATTCCTCCACCACTTGCAGCTCTTATATTCATTCTCTTTACAACTCCTAGTATTTCGGTTGCAGCACTAGCACTAGGCTTTCATAACATGGGCGTTATGGGTAGAATTTTAAAAGAAAACTTAGACATGAGAAGCGATTATTTATATAACGCAATTAACTCAACTGGGGCCTCAAATAACATCTCATGGTTATATGGGAAGTTATCTCTTGAAAGCAAAAAATATCTGGCCTTTGCATCTTATAGAATTGATGTTGTATTAAGAGAAACTGCAGTAATAGGAGTAGTAGGAGGGATGGGATTGGGATGGCAATTACAAGAATCACTAAGTTCCTTCTACTGGGCTGAAGTGGTTGTAATAACTACTTTATTTATAATCCTTACATTAATTGGTGAATCAATTAGTGATAAAGCTCGTAGATACTGGCAAAAAAATACATCAGATTTTTCATTAAAACCTTCACTTTAAATCTACGCTCATTTAATTCAGAAGCTAATGATCAGACATCCTAAAAAACTGATAGTAATTGGTGATAGCGCTGTTTATGGGTGGGGAGATTCTGATGGAGGTGGCTGGTGTGAACGACTTCGTCGTCATTGGATGAAGCTTCCAAACTCCCCCATAGTCTATTCCTTAGGAATACGCGGAGATGGTCTAGAAAAAGTTGCCAAGCGATGGCATCAAGAATGGCAGTGTAGAGGTGAACTGCGCAGAAGCGTGCCAAATGGTTTGCTGTTATCAATTGGATTAAATGATACAGCCAAGATTGGTAGACAAGATGGAAGGCCTCAACTCTCATCAGAAGCATTTAAATTTGGATTGGAGCGCCTCTTAACACAAATAAAGAATCAAACAACTGTAATGATGATAGGGTTAACAGCTGTCAATGAGAGAGCTATGCCCTTTAGTGAATGCCTATGGTATTCGAATGAAGCCTGCTCTATTTACGAAAGAGAGATCGAAGAAACTTGTTTACAACTGGATATACCATTTTTACCTATTCACAAAACAATGATGACAAACCCAAAGTCACAGCAATGGATACAAGCTGATGGAATTCACCTCAATTCAGAAGGTCATGAATGGCTTTTCCAAAAAATCATGGCATGGCCATCACTTATTAAATGGGGACATTTAGAATAAAACCTTAAGTAGGGAAATCGATGGTGCGTAGATAATCCTAGTCACTTATTTGAAAATCAACCGATCAACAAAACTAATCCCATTGCCATAAGAGAAGCACAAAGAGTTTGAAGGAAATTAACAACTTCATTACTAAGAAAATCGACCTTTTTTTGAAACAACGCACCAATAAAACTTTCAAACATTGTTGCGATGAAACCACTAAAAGAAACTAAAAAAGCAACATTCACTGAACTGATAACGTTAAAAACAAGCATGACTGTTGTCATAATCACACTTCCCAGAATGCTTGCCATAGTTCCTTCCAAACTGATTCCACCATCAACACCTGGAGGAACGGGTTTAAATGAAGTTATTAGAAAAGTTTTACTTCCCCATCTTTTACCAATTTCACTCCCAAAAGTATCTGCTAACTTGGCAACAAAACTTGCCGCAAAGCCAATTAATAATAAATTCTCCCAAGAAGGTTGTATCTTAATTAATAGAGCAATTAATGCTCCAGTGGCAGCCGAACCCCATACATTTTCAGGCCCTCTTTGTCCTCCTCTCCCTTCTGCAATACCTAAAGACTTTTTTTTCTTAAATCCAATCTTGGTAACAATTGATCCAAGTAATAAATAAATTACAACCGACAACCAACACCTCCATCCAACACAGGCCCACAGAATAGTGCCTAAAGCC
>CACILY010000027.1 GCA_902587615.1 uncultured Prochlorococcus sp. | reverse complement strand
TGCTGAATGATACTTTTCACATATTGAAGATAGTTGATTTGGATTATCAGGGACAACGCAAATCGCAAACATTATCGATACAAAAGTGATTATTATCTTAGGCTTAAAAATATACCTGTTTTCATTTCTAGAGCGTATTTGCATCTTTGGCCTCAAAGCGTAAGAAGCATTTCGCGCATCTAAGCAAGAGTCAACCATGAAAAAAAATTATCAGTAATACATTTGTACCAATGCTAGAAACAGTTGTCAATCAATCAGTCCCCTTGCCAGTCAACTCAAAGATGTTGGTATTGGGCGGAGGTTTCAGTGGTCAGCACATTGCTTCTGTGACAAAGGCATTAGGAGGGAATGTACTTTGTAGCAGAAGAGATAGTAAGAGTGTTGGAGCTGATTTTAGTTTTAATAGCAAAAGTGATCAAATTCCTTCAATAAATATATTGGAAGGTGTTACTCATTTAATAAGCTGTATTCCTCCTAATCAAGATGGCAAAGATCCTGTAATCGAAAAACTAAAGAAAGAAATAAAAAATATGCCTATTTCGTGGATTGGCTATCTTTCAACTACAGGTGTATATGGAGACTCAAAAGGAGAGTGGGTTAATGAGCAGACTATTCCAAAGCCAAAGCAATTAAGAAGTAAAAATAGACTGGCATGCGAACAAGAATGGTTAGAATTAGGATTACCAGTTCAAATATTAAGGCTTCCAGGAATATATGGACCTGGCAGATCAGCTCTAGAAAGTATAGTCAAGGGAAAATATAAATTAGTTGATAAGCCAGGACAAGTTTTTTCAAGAATACATATAGATGATATCGCAGGGGCTATAATGCATTTAATTGATTTAGCTTCTAAAGGAAAGATGCCTAAAATTATCAATATTGCTGATAATTTACCAACTAACAATATCGAAGTACTAGAACATGCAGCATCTTTGATTAATTATAAATTACCTGCTATTGAAAGTTACAAAATTGCTTCTCAAAAAATGAGTCCAATGGCTCTTTCATTTTGGCAAGAAAACAGAAGAATTAGCAATCAATTATTATGCAAAAGTCTTAATTATTCATTAATTCATAATGACTATAAATTAGGTTTAAAAGACTGCTTATCACAATTGAATGAAAATTAATTTGAAGATTCTTTTTTACTCATTCCAAGTCGATTAAAAATGAAATCCTCCCAATTCATAGGTTTTTCTGGATCAACTGAAGTAAATCCAACTTCATGAAAAAGCTGGCCCCATTTAACAACCAACCAGCCATTTTTAAAGCCAGTACCAATTCCATAAATAACAAGTCCTACTAAAAACCAACGCAACATGGTAATTCAAGAGAAAAGTTTAAAATCCAAAAATCAAATAGTAATACCATTAGGAGATCCTGCAGGGATTGGAACAGAAATAACACTCAAAGCCCTTGGCTCTTACGACTTACCTAAAAATATGCATCCTTTGCTAATCGGATGCAAACGAAATATAGAGCTGAGCTACCAAAAACTTATTGTTCAAGGAAAAGTTCATATTGCGAATCCCAAGGACCTTGATATTGAAGACTTACCTTTTCAAGGCCATCTTCAAGCAGGATGCCCTAGCAAGGACACTGGGGAGGCCAGTTTCATCTGGCTAACCAGAGCAATAGAAATAATCAAACAACGTCAAGCAAGGGCTCTCGTGACGGCTCCAATTGCAAAACATGCATGGCATAAAGCTGGCCACTTATATCAAGGGCAAACTGAACGATTAGCGATCATGACGTCTGTAAAAAATCCATCAATGCTATTTACAGCAATCTCTCCCATTAATGGTTGGAGATTGAATACACTTTTAGCTACAACTCATATTCCTTTAAAAGATATACATCAAAAACTCACACCACAATTAATTATTGAAAAACTAAACACGCTCCTAGAGTTTTGCCAAAAATTTAAAGCACTTCCCAAATTATCCATAGCTGGATTAAATCCTCATTCAGGAGAAGAGGGAAGGCTTGGCAAAGAAGAAATAAATTGGCTAATACCAGTTATCAAAGAATGGAAGGAAGCACATCCTGGAATCACACTTGAGGGACCTGTGCCTCCAGATACTTGTTGGATTTCGTCAGCCAAATCCTGGACAGGAAAAGAGAATTACAATGCCCCTGACGGGATTTTGGCTTTATATCATGATCAGGGACTAATTCCTGTAAAACTTATTGCATTTGATTCAGCAGTAAATACAACATTAGGCCTACCCTTTATAAGAACCTCTCCAGATCATGGAACTGCTTTTGATATTGCAGGCAAGGGGATTGCTTCTCATCAAAGCATGTTAGCGGCTATCAAAACTGCTTGGCAATTTTCAGACAGTTAAATTTATTAAGGTCTAACTCTCATTAAAACCTGACCAAATTCAACAGGCGTACCATTCTCAACAAGAATTTCTATTACCTCACCACTTACTTCTGATTCCAATTCATTCATTAATTTCATCGCTTCAAGAATACAAACAGTCTGGCCAAGGGCTATTCGAGTTCCTATTTCAACAAAAGGTGGGTCATCTGGAGAAGGAGCTCTATAAAAAGTACCAACCATAGGAGCTGTTACTTCAGTCAAATCTGAACGAGCTCCCGCCACTGCTGGAGGCGGTTCACTAGAAGTAGAAGGAATTACAGGTACATCTAGTTTTGCCTCTACAGGTGCCTGTGGGACAGCATTAATTGCTGGTGAAGTCAAACCAGAACTAGTTTGAGCAGGAGGCAAAAGGTTTCGCTTAATTTCTAAGCGAAAATCTTCTCCTTCTAAGAAGAATTCCTGGATATCACTGTCAGCGAGAGTTGCCAACAAACGATGTAATTCATCATGATCGAGCTGCATAATGATTAGGTCTCCCTTCCTAAATAGCTGTCATTTCGAGTGTCAACTCTGATCTTCTCACCAATTGTGATAAACAAAGGAACCATAACTTGAGCTCCTGTTTCAAGTATTGCAGGCTTTGTTCCACCGGTTGCAGTATCTCCTTTCAATCCAGGATCAGTTTGTTTAATTTCAAGAACCACAGAATTTGGCAATTCGACCTCTAATGGTTTGTCATTCCATAAAACTACATTAACTTCCATTCCTTCTTTCAAATATTTACGACTTTCCCCTATTTGCTTAGCAGTCAATCTTGTTTCCTCATAAGTGGACATATCCATAAAGACATAATCCTCAGCATCCATATAGGTGTGCTGAAGTGTAGTTTTCTCAAGGAGAGCCTGAGGAACCGTTTCACCAGCTCGAAAAGTTTTTTCTACAACGTTTCCGCTTTGAACTGACTTTAATTTAGTTCGCACAAAAGCAGATCCTTTACCAGGCTTAACATGTAGAAATTCAATCACACGCCAAACGGCACCATCTAATTCAATAGTAGTGCCCGTGCGGAAGTCGTTGCTTGAAATCATTTCCGCAAAAGATACCAATCGATCATAAGACTGTGCGAAAGTCATGCATAGATTGAGTTTCAAATGGCTAAAAAATTTCTTGTATTTATCCTCCTCGTATCTCTGACTCCAGTATTTGGACTCATGATGTGCTCACCTGCCTTGGCGGGATTACCTCCTGGTAACCGAGTTAAAGATCCCTATGCAATTTTAAGAACATCTTTACCAATAGAACAAAAAGATTTAAGAGAAGTTCAAAATCAATTAGAAAATACTAGTAGCGACTTACGAGGAAACCGATGGTCTGCTATTAGCAAAGCAGCGTCGAAAAGCAAATTTATAATTAGCAATAAAAAAAATCAAATTCTACAATCAATCCCTTCAGACAAAAAAAATGAAGCTGAAAAAATTCTTCTATCTCTAAAAAACAATCTTGAGGAACTTACATTAATTGCAAGTGATAAAAATAAATCAAACTTTATTATATCTAGAAATAAAAGCCTGACTGAAGTAGGAGATTTAGAAAGCTTATTAATTTCAAATAACTTTCCATACTCCATACCTAGTAAGTTCAATGATCTTCCCAGATTACTTGGAAGAGCAACTGTTGAGATTAAAACCTCTAAAGGAAATATGACTGCAATAATAGATGGTTATAATGCACCTCTAACTTCTGGAGCTTTTATAGATCTTGCACTCAAAGGTTTTTATAATAAATTACCAATTAATAGAGCTGAAGAATTTTTTGTACTTCAAACAGGAGACCCAAATGGTCCTGAAATTGGATACATCGATCCTGACACAAATAAAATAAGGAATGTTCCTTTAGAAATAAGAGCTCCTGGTGAAAAAGAAATTATCTATAATAATACTTTTGAAGAATTAGGTTTATATACAGAGACTCCAATTCTTCCATTCGCAACAATGGGAACTCTAGGTTGGGCTCATTCAGATAAAGCAATTGATGATGGATCATCTCAATTTTTCTTTTTCCTATATGAAGCAGAACTAAATCCAGCAGGGAGAAACTTAATAGATGGAAGATATTCAGCCTTTGGCTATGTTGTAGAAGGATCAGACATACTGAACAAGCTTGATATTAATGATGAAATTATTTCTATCGAAGTTGTTAATGGAAAAGACAGATTAAAATCACACGCATAAGGTTCGAATATTGAATGAAACTCTATCAAAAATAGGCGAAAGAGAAATATTAAATCGTCTTAAAAGATTTATGGATGAAGGCCAAATTGATGACGACACTGCGTTACTAAAAAATAAAAATCAAGATCTTTTAATTAATACTGATCTTCTGGTTGAAGGTGTTCACTTCAATGATCAAACAATGTCTGCAAAAGATATTGGATGGAAAGCAATTACGTCTAATGTTTCAGATCTTGCGGCTAGCGGTTTGAATGAAATGGTGGCCATCTCAGTCGGATTAGTTGCTCCTGCCTCTACTAAATGGGACTGGGTAGAAAAAGTTTACGAAGGTATGGAACAAGCATTACATCAATATGGTGGCAAATTAACTGGTGGGGATTGCAGTAATGGAAATCAAAAAATGCTTTCCATTACTGCAATTGGAACACTAGGCCCCTTAAGACTTCATAGGTCTAATGCTTCTCCAGGAGATTGTCTTGTAACAAGTGGCTCTCATGGTCTAAGTCGTCTTGGATTTGCGTTGTTAGTTTCAGAAAAAATTATGAATTTAAAGAATTTACCCTATCCCCTTCAATCAAAAGCTATTCAAGCTCACCAGAGGCCTCACCCTGCTATCAAAGCTTTAAAAGCACTCGAAGAAAGTAAACCAAATTATCTTCCATGGAGAGCTGGTGGAACTGATAGTAGTGATGGTCTTCTAGAAGCCATTAAGAACCTTTGCATAAGTAGTGGCTGTCGAGCTGTAATAAATCCTTTAAAACTGCCTAGAGCAGAAGGATGGCCTAAAGGAACTCTATGGGATGAGTGGTGTCTCAATGGTGGCGAAGATTATGAACTAGTTATCAGCCTTCCAGAAGTATGGGCAAATGAATGGATTAAGGCCATACCAAATGCCTCCAAAATCGGAAGGATTGAGGAGGGATTACCTCAAGTGATCTGGGAAAATGGTAAAGAAGTAAATGGGGAAAATTTAACTTCTAAATTTATACACTTCTAAAAATATCTATTTCCAATTTTTTGCAACTATCTCTGCAAGATCAACAACTCTTTGACTATATCCCCATTCATTATCGTACCAAGCAACAACCTTAATCAAATTATCTCCTATAGCCATTGTCAGTGCAGTATCAATAATTGTGGATTCATTAGTACCCGCATAGTCACTAGAAACCAAAGGTAAATCTCCATACTTAATGATTCCCTTCATCGAACCTTCAGAAGCTGTTTTTAAAACAGCATTAACTTCATTAGCATTAGTAGGCTTGGCTGATTCAAAAACCAAATCAACTGCAGAAACATTAGGTGTAGGAATTCTCATAGCAATTCCAGTTAATTTGCCTTTCATTTCTGGATAAACCAAAGCAACTGCTTTTGCCGCACCTGTAGAAGTTGGAACAATATTCATTGCCGCTGCACGAGCTCTTCTAAGATCTCTATGACTGTTATCAAGAATTCTTTGATCTCCTGTATAACTATGAATTGTGGTCATTAAACCCTTATTAATTCCAAATGATTGATCTAAAACCTTAACTATGGGTGCAAGACAATTGGTCGTACAGCTTGCATTACTAAGAATATCAAAATCTTCATGCCTATATTGATCAGCATTAACTCCAACAACATAAGTACCTACTCCATCTCCTTTACCAGGTGCAGTAAGAATTACTTTCTTTGCTCCAACTTGTAGATGCTTGCTAGCTCCGACATCTGTATTAAAGACACCAGTAGATTCAATTACCAAATCAACTCCCCAATCCTTCCAAGGAAGATTTAAAGGATTTCTATCTGAATAGCATTTAATCGTTTTCCCATTAATTACGAATGTGTCATCCGTGTAATCGATTTCTGCGTCCTTTATTTGACCGAGGATTGAGTCATACTTTAATAAATGAGCATTTGTTTTGGGGTCAGAGGTGACGTTGATGCCAACAACCTCAAGATTGGTATTAGCACCTCTGCTCAACCAACAACGCATGAAATTCCGACCAATTCGGCCAAATCCATTTATCGCAACACGCAAAGTCATATCAAAAGCGGTTTAACCGAGAGAGAGTAGGCCGCCGATCATACAGACATAAGTTGGATTTATGCCACTATCTTCGAAAAATTGAATTCAAATTAGAAAAAAAGCCACAAAAAAAGGCCAAAATCATTAAAAAAAGTCTTTCTAGCAAGAGATGAATACGTTATCTTTCTATGGACTAGATCTTTTCATTGAAGAGCATCCACGCCAATCAACCACATATCCATTTCATAGGAGTGGGAGGTATTGGAATGTCCGCTTTAGCATTAATTCTTGCAAAAAGAGGGTATTCCGTTTCAGGCTCCGATCCAGCAATTAATCAATCCTTTCAAAAACTGCAGTCAGCTGGGGTCATTATTTTTAAAATCCAAAGCGCAACAAACATCAAAACAATATGCTCCGGAAAAACATTTAAACCTTTAATTGTTATCAGTACAGCAATACCAGCAACAAATCCAGAATTACAAGCAGCCGAACAAGCCAATCTAGAAATTTGGCATAGATCAGATCTCCTCGCCGAGCTAATTGAAAACCAACCTTCAATTGTTGTAGGTGGAAGTCATGGAAAAACCACAACAAGTACAATAATTACAACATTATTAGCATTAACAAATAACGATCCAACAGCAATTATTGGAGGTATTGTCCCTTATTACAAAAGTAATGGTCATGCTGGAAGAGGAGAAGTACTTATTGCAGAAGGAGATGAATCTGATGGAACAATTGATAAATTCAATAGTGATTTAGGAGTTATAACAAATATAGAATTAGATCACACAAATCATTACTCAGATATTTGGTCATTAATTAAAACAATGAAAAAATTCGCTAATAATTCAAAAAAATTATTAGCAAACAAAGATTGTGACATCACAAGAGAAAATATTACGGCTTTAAAATGGTGGTCAACAAAAACTATTAAAGATATTGATTATGCATGTATTCCAATTAATTTAAACGGTAGAGAAACAACAGCAAATTACTATGAAGAAGGGAAATTGATAGATAAAATAAAAATACCTCTACCAGGTATGCATAATCTTAGCAATGCAACAGCTGCCATTGCTGCATGTAGAATAGCAGGTATTTCTTTTCAGGAATTAAAAGAAAATTTGCCCTATATACAAACACCAAAACGTCGCTTTGAATTCAGGGGAACTTGGAGGAATCGTCAATTTGTAGATGACTATGCTCATCATCCAAGCGAAATCTCAGCAACCATTTCCATGGCTCGTTTAATGATAAATAGTAAACATCATAATTTAAATAATTCAGCCAAAAGGTTATTAGTTATTTTCCAACCACATCGGTATAGTCGTACAAAGGATTTTCAATATGAATTCGCAAAAGTATTACTTAAAGCAGACCTTGTAATAATCGCACCTATATATAGCGCAGGTGAACAACGAGTAAAAGGTATAGATAATCAATCGATTGAAACTTGTGCAAAACAAATAAATCCAAATTTCCCTATATCATCTGCCAACAATTTCGAAGAACTAATTAAACTTATTCAAATACATACATTAAAAGATGATTTAATTTTGAATATGGGCGCTGGAAATATCAATTCACTATGGGATAAATTAACAGCGCTTAATTTGGAATCAGATTCTGATGAATTAAATGTCGCAGCTTAATGCCCTTAAATAATATAAAAATAGAAGCAAATAAATCCTTATCAAGACTAACAACATTACGAATAGGTGGACCAGCAGAATGGTTAGCAGAGCCAAGAAATATTAATGAGCTGGAAAACTTACTTTCCTGGAGTCATCAAAAAAACATTGAATGCAAAGCAATTGGAGCAGGTTCAAATCTTCTCATCAGTGATTCAGGGATCGAAGGGCTAAGTATTTGTATGAGAAAATTTCATGGATTTAATATCAACCCTTTAACCGGTGAAATAAAAGTCTTAGGAGGAGAATCATTACCTTGTTTGGCAAGAAAAGCAGCAAATTCAGGGCTTAAAGGACTGGAATGGGCAATTGGCATACCTGGAACAATTGGCGGTGCTGTTGTTATGAATGCTGGAGCTCAAGGAAGTTCTATTTCAAAAATATTGAAATCTGTTCAAGTTATTTCGATAAAAGATGGAGAAATATTTGAATTGGATAATAAAGATCTACAATTTTCATATAGAAATAGTCTCCTTCAAAAAGAGAATTTAATTGTCATATCTGCATTATTACAACTTGAACCTGGACATGATCATGAAAAAATAAATCGTATTACGAAATTAAACTTACATCAAAGAACGAATACTCAACCCTATCATTTACCTAGTTGTGGCAGTGTTTTTAGAAATCCAAAACCTCTTAAGGCAGGTACATTAATAGATAATCTAGGATTAAAAGGAACAAGAGTAGGAGGAGCTGAAATCTCAAAAATTCATGCAAATTTTATTGTAAATAGATCTCAAGCATCCGCAAGTGATGTGAGGCAACTAATAGTTCTTATTCAAAAAAAAGTAAAGGATGCTTATGGAGTTTTACTTCATCCTGAAGTAAAACAACTAGGTTTCTAAATTAGGGCCTACTCTAAGTTTCTATTAACTAAAAAAATGGCAGCACTAGGATTACCAAACTTTGGCCAGCTAACTGAGGCCTTTAGGAAAGCACAACAAATCCAACAAGATGCTCAAAAACTTCAAGAAGAACTTGAAGTCATGGAATTAGAAGGCAAAAGTGAAGATGGGAGAGTAAGCATCTGGTTATCTGGCAACCAGGAGCCTTTACGAATAAAAATCGATCCCGATCTGCTTAAACAAAGTAATGAAGTCATTGAAGAATCAATTTTAAATGCTCTTAAAACTGCTCATGAAATTTCTACCACAACCATGAAAAGCAGAATGGAAGAGCTCACAGGTGGTTTAAAGTTCAACCTCCCTGGAATGGAGAATCAAGTCGAATAAGTTCTTCTATACATTCCCTATAATATAAATAACGAGGGAAAGATTTATCAACTAAACATCCAGGTTCATCCCTATGCAAGCAATCTCGAAACTTGCAAGAATTATGTGTTAATTGTATTCTTATCTCAGGAAACAATAATGCAAGTTTTTTATATTCTATATTTAATTCTGGTCTGTTGAAACCAGGTGTATCTGCAAGAAGAGAATTTTCCGAAAGCTTAAACAATTGAACATTTCTTGTTGTATGCCGCCCCCTTCTTAATTTTCTAGAAACAAGAGAAGTAGGTATGTTTTCTGATGGTAAATAACGATTTATCAAACTACTCTTACCAACTCCAGAGGGACCACAAAGAACAGATAGTTCAGATGATTTAAGCCTATTTAATAAAAGATCAATACCTTGACCTGTTTTTATAGAAATTGGTATTGCATCATAGCCCCAAAGAAGTAATTTACTATGATATTCCTTTAAATTAACATTAGAAATTAAATCACTCTTAGTTAAAACCAAAGTATTTTTCAAACCAGTTTGTTCTGCAGTTATTAAAAAACGACTTGCTTGATCAAAGTTAAAATCTGGTTCACTTAAAGATATCATTACGACTACATTAGTAACATTAGCAACAGATGGCCTTGTTAAGAAACTTTCTCTCACTTGAACATTACAAATCACACCTTTTTTTTCTATTAAATCTATTTCCTCAATAAAGACATTATCTCCAACATTAATATTCAAACCTTTATGAATCAACTTAGTTCTTTTAGTACATAGTAATGTTATTGATGACCTGATACCTAATGAATTAGGCTCAGAATTTTTAATATCTACAAAATAATAATTTGCTTTTATAGAAACAACTATACCTTTATTAGGTTGAACTTCAATTGGCACAACGTTTAATACTAATTGTTAAATAATTGATATCTTGATTGATAATGTCAACAATATAACCTGATTCACGAAGACCTGAAATTACTGTCTCCTCAGGTTCTCCTTTATCTAGACAAACATTTAAGGATTCTGAAAATTGTAATTTTTCTGCTGCAAGACTACATCGAACAAAATTAAGTGGGCAAGGGGTATTACGCAAATCAATATAAGTAGATTTACAGGATTTATCTATCATTTATTGCTTGCTAAATAATCCTCCAAATAATCCACTCTTATGATGGTGATTTTCTTCACCACGAGCTGAGTAATGACTAGCTAATTCTTTAAGTAATTTTTCCTCTTGCTCAGAGAGTCGATTAGGTAGATTAACATTTACTGTGATGCAATGATTTCCTCTTGCTACTGGATTGCCCAGTTTAGGAATTCCTTTATTCTCTAAAGTTAAAACTGCATTAGGTTGTGTTCCTGCAGGTATTTCTAATTTAGTTGGACCATTTACTGTATCTACTTCTATTAGATCACCTAGAATTGCCTGAAGATAGCTAACATTAATATCTGAATTAATTGTCAACCCATCACGCTTTAATCGAGGATGGCTTTTAACTTTTAAGAAAACATATAAATCACCTGAAGGTCCTCCTCTCAATCCTGCATTTCCTTCACCTGAGACTCGTAATCTAGTGCCAGTATCTACTCCAGCAGGAATATTAATTCGCAATTTCTTCCTTACCTGCTTTATACCCTTACCACCACAAGCAGAACATGGATCAACAATAACTTGACCTGTACCCCCACAAGTAGGACATTCCGCAACCTGAGTAAAACTTCCAAAAGGAGTCCTAGTCGCTCTGCGAACCTGACCTGCACCAGCACATGTATTACAGGTGGCAGGAGCACTTCCAGGTTTAGAGCCACTTCCTCCACAAGAGTCACATGTTTCTAAATGAGGGATTTTGATTTCTTTTTCTTGACCAAAAACAGCTTGAGTAAATTCAACAGTTAAGTCATAACGCAAATCATCTCCTTGTTGAGGACCTCTTTGCTGAGCACGCCCAGGAGTAGGTCCAGCCCCTCCAAATCCACTGAAAAAAGTTTCAAATAAATCAGCGAACCCCCCCATATCTCCCATATCGGGCATTCCTGCTGCGCCACCCACACCTGCCTCCCCAAACTGGTCATACCTAGCTCTTGTTTGAGGATCACCTAATACTTCATATGCACGCCCAATTTCCTTAAACCTTTCCTCTGCTCCAGGTTCCTTATTGATATCAGGATGATATTGCCTAGCAAGACGCCTATAAGCCCGTTTAAGACTGTCTGCATCAGCATCTCTACCAACGCCCAATAAGTCGTAATAATCAGCCATTTGTTAATAACATTATTTAAACCTATAAAAAAGTTTCATCTAATTAATCCTCCTCGTTAGCAGCATCAGCATTACTTGCATTAGAAGATGAGCTGATTTGATCATTAACTTCAGAAACCTTATCTTGCTGAGGGCCAGGTCCCATGGAAACCTTTACAAGTGCATGTCTTAAAACACGACCATTTAAATGGTAGCCACGCTGTAATTCTTCAATAATGATATCTTCGGCTTGTTCCTCACTAGGCTGTCTCATAACCGCTTCATGCAAATTAGGATCAAATTTCTGTCCTAAAACTCTCATGGGAGCAACTCCTAATTGCTTCAGAATATCTACAAGTTGCTTATAAAGTCCTTGATAACTTCTATGTAAATTCTGCGCTTCTTCTCCTTCAGGATTTAATTGCTGCCTAGCTCGTTCAAAATTATCTACTACAGGAAGAATTTCACTTAAAGTAGTACATAAAAGCTGAATTCGAAAATCATCATGATCTCGAGTTTGTCTTTTACGAAAATTATCAAAATCTGCTGCTATTCTCATATATTGACTTTTTAAAGTCTCATGCTCCTTTTCTAATTGCTCTAAGCGAGCTTCATTATCAGCTATTTGATTTGATTGATTCTTTGTAAACTCTGATTGAATTTCTTCTGACGAAGAAGGTATTTGATTATCAGAAGTTAACTCTTGATCTAATGAAATCTCAGAAATATTGTTTAATTTTTCTAGATCCTCTTCATTAGAACTCTTATTCACTTCTAATGAATCTGAATCATTTGCATGATTCTCTTGATGAGAGGCAGGGGCTTCAGAACTCATATGAGCTTTAAATATATCTATATCTAATCATGTTGAGGCTAAAAGTGTTATACGCACAAGCTACGGAAGCCCACACCTAAAGAATCAAGAACTAGCTATAAATTTCAGTGCAATGCCATTATTACAATAACGTTTACCCGTTGGCCTTGGTCCATCATTAAAAACATGTCCTTGATGACCGCCACAACGACTGCAATGGTATTCAGTACGAGGAACAATTAATTTAAAATCGGTCTTTGTTGCTATTGCCCCAGGTAAATGGTCCCAAAAGCTTGGCCATCCAGTTCCACTATCAAATTTTGTTGCTGATGAAAATAGAGGTAATTCACAT
>CACILY010000026.1 GCA_902587615.1 uncultured Prochlorococcus sp. | reverse complement strand
TCTTTTTCCAAAGAATTCCGTCGATTCAGTTCTTCAAAGTTAATCTGACTAACAACTGGATGTCCTGTATTGCAAAGACGAAATATTTCAGCTTCCATTGCTGAATAAACAAAATAAAGGTCTGTCAATAAATTTCTATATGAAGATTTATCGACTACTCCCTTCAGGAAGCAACTTATAAAACCAGTATTCTCAGCCATTGAGTGAGACTTTTTGGTTCCTTCTCTCAGTTGCGTTGAAAGATCTACTGACATCATTTCTAATTCACCAATCTGAAACTTACCACTAAGGCATATGCTCTAACTGTGATGTATTAATCGAATATGAGATCATTATGACTCAATTTGACCAACTTACGCCTCCAAGCCAAGGGTCTTCGATAATTTTCGAACACGGCAATCCAATAGTTCCCAACAATCCCATAATCCCATTTATTCGGGGAGATGGAACTGGTATTGATATCTGGCCTGCCACGCAAAAGGTACTTGATCAGGCGATTAAAAAAGCATATGGAACTGATAGGAAAATCGAATGGTTCAAAGTTTACGCAGGAGATGAAGCTTGTGATTTATACGGAACTTATCAATACCTTCCAGAAGACACAATTAATGCAATCAAACAATATGGGATAGCGATTAAAGGGCCACTTACCACTCCTGTAGGAGGCGGGATCCGGTCCCTAAATGTTGCACTGCGACAAATCTTTGACCTTTACTCTTGTGTCAGGCCTTGTAAGTATTTCAAAGGGACTCCCAGTCCTCATAAAAAGCCAGAAGATCTAGATGTAATTGTCTATAGGGAAAATACAGAAGATATTTACATGGGTATCGAATGGGAAGACAATGACCCTCAAGGTATAGAACTAATTGAATACTTAAATTCTGAAGTAATTCCTAGCAGCAAGAAACTCAAAAACAGACAAATATCTAAGGGATCAGCAATAGGGATTAAGCCTGTAAGCAAAAAAGGTAGTCAACGGCATATCAGAAAAGCAATTCAACATGCTTTGCGACTTGAAGGAAATAAAAGACATGTGACCCTAGTCCACAAAGGAAATATCATGAAATTCACTGAAGGTGCATTTAGAGATTGGGGTTATGAATTAGCACAGTCGGAGTTCAGAAAAGTCTGTATCACAGAGCGTGAAAGTTGGGTTTTAGCAAATATTGAAGAAAATCCAGAACTGACTATTGAAGAGAATGCTAAAAAAATTGATCCAGGATACGAATCATTAACACCTGAAAAACAAGATATTATTTGTAAAGAAGTGAAATCAATCCTTAATAAAATTCAAACTTCGCATGGAAATGAACAATGGAAAGGAATGGTAATGGTTGATGATCGAATTGCAGATAGTATTTTCCAACAAATCCAAACTCGTCCCCAGGAATACTCAATCCTTGCAACTTTGAATCTTAATGGTGACTATATTTCAGATGCTGCTGCTGCAATTGTCGGTGGACTAGGGATGGCCCCTGGAGCAAATATTGGAGATAATGCAGCAATTTTTGAAGCCACTCATGGAACAGCTCCTAAACATGCTGGTCTTGATCGTATCAATCCTGGGTCAGTGATATTAAGTGGAGTAATGATGCTTGAATTTCTTGGATGGCAAGAGGCAGCCAATTTCATTACAAATGGTATAAGTCAGTCAATCTCAGATCAAAAAGTTACCTATGACTTAGCTCGTCTTTTAACTCCCCCAGTAGAACCACTCAAATGTAGTGAGTTTGCTAACTCAATTATTGATAGATTTTAAAATGCAACTAGAAGAAGAACTTATTTAAATCTTGTTAATTCAATTAATTGCGTTTTTCAAGTAATCTCCATGCATTTAATAAAGTTGTCTTATCGCCTAGATTACCAGGAAACGTGATAGTAGGAATCCTCTTATTTTCATCTTCCGTATAAGGGCATACTATTGATAAACCAGGAAGAATCTGACCTTTTAATTCAACCATTTCTAACTTAAATCCTTTTTCTAAAAGAGTTTGCGTGGTAATGCCTCCTTTACTAATAACATATCCTAGGTCAGGCAATAGTTTGGAACTTACAGCAGCCATGAAATCTGCTAATTCCATACCAAAAACCATTCTTTTAGAAATAGAAGAAAAATTAATTTCTTTTCGGCTTGTAAAAAGAACTGGTGTTCTTCCAGACTCCAAAATATTTTTTACCTCTAAATAATATTTCTCCTCAAGCGATTTTAAAGAATTGTTTGCAGAAGATTTTTCGAATAAACTTGCGATCTTTTCAACAGGTAGTTCAATTCCTTTGCAGTCTGAATTTTTTAATAGAAATTGTAATTGCTCATCAGCAAGTTGAACATGAGAACCAACAATAATTAATCCGGATTTCCTAGTTCCTGAAAATTTATCCCTTATTCTTAATGAAGCTAAGTCTGATGGGCTATAAGAATTCTTTGGTAAATTCGCAAAGGAACTAATCAAGCTAGCTGCTGATCTAAATAAAAACCTTTTCTTTCCCATTAACTTAATAACTGCATCAGTAAATATCCTCATTTGGTCTGGTTCTTCTGCATCCACAACAACCGATACATTATTCGAAAGACCTTGTAAAAAATAAAGCAATTGATCCATCTCCTTATCATCTAATAAGGCAGCATTTAGTTGATTCCTATTTACTTGAAGAACATTTTTCGCAGAGATTGCTCCACTACTCTTCTCTTCTAACCATTCAGGAAGGAAACTAGTGGAATAGCCAAAAACCTTATCCCTTGCAAAAGTGGTCAAATGAACTGGGCATCCGTTCAACAAATGCTCACCATCAACCGTAGTTCTTCCGCCTTCAAAAAACGCAGGCACATGAAAGGTAGCGTCAAAGGGGCCAAGTTCTTCAGATAGAATTTTTGGTTCTAATACTCCATGACCTCTCAAAGTGGAATCCCCTCTACTAACAAATAAAATGTCTTCAAAATTAAGATTTTGCTTTTTAGAAATCGATTTAAACGCTTGAGCTATTTCCTTAATTCGTAATTCTGCTTTATTCGCAGACAAGGCTCTGGTGTTTGCCAATAAAAAAAGTAAAGGAGATTTATTTCGTATGGCTTGAGATAGTGTTTCTTCATCCCACTTTAAAAGTAGTGGGCATCCATAAACTGATTGAGAACCAGTAGGATCGTCGTCAAAGACAACAATTTTCATTCAAGCTTATTGCTATAAATTATTTTTTTTATTTGTTATATCCCCAAGTATCTGGAAGAGTAACAAAAGAGCGATCTAGATGATTAACTGATTCACAACCCAACAATTTCATCGTTCTTAAAATATCTGATCGCAAAATCTCAATAGATCTTGCTACTCCTTGTCCTCCCGCTGCTGCCAATCCATAAGCATAAGCACGGCCAATTAAGACACCCTTCGCACCTAAGCACATTGCTTTAATTACATCACTACCTCGTCGAATTCCTCCATCTAAAAGAACATCTATTTCATTATTTGCATATTTAATAATTTCAGGAAGGACACGAATGGTAGGCGCAACACTATCAAGTTGACGTGCACCATGATTAGAGACAACTATTGCATCAACCCCATAATCAATAGCTTTTCGAGCATCATCTCCGATGTGCACTCCCTTAACAATTATTTTTCCACCCCATGCTTCTCTGATCCATTGAAGATCTTCCCATGTGACAACTGATTGCTCTAAGGCCGGGCCTATTTCTGTATACCCCATAGGCCCATCATCTAATTGAACATTGGGAAAATTCATTAACCCCCCATCACTCAACCATTGAGTTAACCAACAAGGTTTAATCAACATTTGAGAGATATAAGGAAGCATTTTGACTGGATTCATGGAAAGCAATTCTTTGGTTCCATTCCTGACATCTCGTTCTCTCAAACCAGAGACTGGAGTATCAATAGTTACGATAATTGCCGAGAACCCTGCCTTTTTAGCTCTTTCAATGGTTTTCAAAGCAACTTCTCTACCGCCCAGAAGATAAAGCTGATACCAAGCAGGACAATCAGTAGCTTCTTTAACTTCTTCTAAACGGCATCCAGAAAGTGTTGACAGTGAGTATCCAGTACCAGCAATTCCTGCCTCACGCGCAGCAACAACTTCGCCTTTCGGAAAAAACATTCGACTACTTCCTACTGGAGCGAGAATAAAAGGCAATTGAAATTTCTGATCCAGAACAGAAATACTTAAATCACAAGAAGGAGTGGCAACTGCACATCTTGGTCTAAATAAAATTTCGTTATATGCAGTGCAATTGTCTGACAAAGTTTGCTCTCTATCAGCACCACTATCGATATAATCAAAGACCATTTTGGGCAATCGGTTTTTCGCCAATTTGCGAAGGTCGCTAATATTTACAACGTTTGTAGAAGAGACATTTGCTCCCATATCAATAAGATCTGCTTGATATTTAAAGCAAAATACAACATCAACTTCCTTTATAGGCCGAATTCTTTAATTAGATACGAACCTAGAATGAAACTTCTGAGATGCACCTGGAGAGAGAACAAGCCTTCTCTCCCCTGTTATAACAGAACCTCTTGGTCCAGTCCAAGGCTCCATACAAACCATTTTTCTAGGAGGATCTGTCCAAATGACAGCTAAATCCATAGGGTATTCACTAACCATTTTGACAGTGTCCAGAGTCTTTAAATCGATTAATGAAACTGGCCCTTGAGGCGAAGAAATAATATCAATACCTTTTGAAAGTTTTGCTAATTGGCTACTTGTGGATGTTTTGGAAACGTCCAAATGATTCATACAACTTTCTGGCAATCCCTGAATCTGAACATTTTCCAAATCACTTACATTAAAATAAGGATGCAATCCAAAACTGAAGGGCATATCAGCTTCTCCAGTGTTGCAAAGAATAGTTTTAATAAAAAGATTCTTTTCTGAAATACTTACTTCCATTTGAAGAGAAAAATCAAACGGGAATGACTCCTTACTTTTTGATGATTGAACCAATGTTAGAGAAACGCCTCGTTCATCCTCAAGAAGGTTTATTTCCCAAGGAAGGTCTCTTGCAAAACCATGTTGATTCATTAGAAAATTGCCTTGAGGTATACAAAGTATTCCCTTAGGTAAATCACCACAAATAGGAAATAAGACTGGAATACCTCCTCTGACACTTTTGTTAGTTGATAAAAAACGATCTAAATCGAAATACAACATCTCTTTCCCATTACAGCGCCATTGTGCAATCAAGCCTCCGCGCTCAGGAACCAGCCTTAATCTGTCACCTGTTAAAGAGTCTAAATATTCCCAATGCTTATAAGGATGAGACTTCTGAGCCAGGAAAATGCTCATTAAAAATTCCGAATTTTAATTCCTTGCATCCACTGCAATAAAGCTTCATTGACTTGATCAGGAATTTCATCATGGGGGCAATGACCCGCTTCTAAAACAATCTCAGTAGTAGCTTCTGGAGTAAAACGTTTGAAAATTGCTCTTTTACCAGGTGCATTCATCCAAGGATCACGATTACCCCAAAGTAAAAGAAGTGGAGATTGCAATTCAGCAAAAAGATCATCAAGAGGTTTTCCAGGAGGACCACCTGGTTCAAAGACACTTCGAAAAACTTGAAAAGCTCCTGAATCCAAAGATGGTTTTCTGATTCCCTCGACTAATGCATCATCAACATTTGTCTTATCAATATAAACCTGGTTCAATGTCCGTCGAATTGTGCTGGGACGTCTCAAATTTTCAAAAATAAGTCTCTGAATTAAAGGATCTTTCAACAAACCTGTCCCTATGAATTCAGTTGCTTTCATCAAAAATCCTTTGGATGATTTTTTTTCTTCGCTAAATCGACCAGCAGCATTTAATAAAACAACTCCCGCTGCGTTTTTCCCTAAAGCAGCACCTGCAGCCAAAGCTGCATAACCTCCTAGTGAATTACCAACTAAAACTGTAGGTCTTCCAATTCTTTCATTTACATATGCAACTACTTGATCTCGCCAAAGAGGTCCGCCATATTTCAATTCACCAGGCTTAGAACTTTTACCAAAACCCAAAAGATCTATAGCATGAACATCGTGAAACTTAGAAAGAACTGGAATGTTATATCGCCAATGATCCGTTGAAGCACCAAAACCATGTATTAGAAGTATGGGGATAGAAGATTCATCCACTACTTTTAAAGTTGAATTATCTGGAGCAGAACTTAAGCAATGAACATTATGTCCTAAGTATTTCCAAGGTGAGCTATTTTCTGGTACTTGAATAGACATCAAAACTAGTAAAACCTATAAAAGTTGATATTAATCAAATTACTTGAAGAACTCATAAAAAATAAGAAGGTCTTAAACCAACCCCACTGGATTTGCAGCCACCTCATCAGGTATTGAATTATCACTACCTGGTGGTTTGTCTTTAAGAACCAGGCGTAAAAGAATTGGAGCAAGAAACGTTGTCCCAATAACCATTAATAAAATTGCAGCTTCAAGAGAAGGTGTCAATAAGCCAGCGCTAGTTCCAAGTCCTAAGAAAATTAAACCCACTTCGCCACGAGGCATCATCCCCAAGCCAACCACTAATCTATTTGTTGGTTTATTACTCATAAAGGACCAGCCAGTTGCAATCTTTCCAAGAATTGCAACTACCAATAAAAAACCCGCGACTATTAATGCCGAACGACTAGATGGATCAAGAGGATTAATAACTGATAAATCCATTCCTGCCCCTACTAATACAAAGAAAATCGTTGCAAATAATGAAACGAGTGGAAGCACTGATTGTTGAATTGCATGATTATTTTTCGAGCTGCTAAGAATTAATCCAGCAGCGAATGCCCCTAAAGCCGCCTCTAGGCCAATAGCAGTAGCAACAAAGCAACAAAGCACCAAAATGACAAAAGAAGCCACAACAACAGCCCCTGGAGCCTTAAGTCGTTCTAACAAAGCATCAAATGCAGGAGCCGCCGTTCTACTAAGAGCAATTGCCGCAATAACAAAGACAGTCGCAGCAGTAACAAGTTTTACGATTGGAGCAATTTGTAATGATCCGCCTGCTGCAAGAGCAACAACAACTGCAAGGATAACAATCCCTAAAATGTCATCTAAAACAGCAGCTCCTATAACTATCTGGCCCTCTCTGGTTTTCAAATAACCCAATTCACCGAAAACACTTGCAGTAATACCAATACTTGTGGCGGTCATCGAAGCACCTGCAAAAATTGCTGGAACCACTTCCACTTGAAAAATGAACATTAATCCTAAAGTTCCAAATACAAAGGGCAAAATCACACCTGCCATTGCGACAGTAAAAGCTTGGGCACCTACTGCAACTAATTCCTCCAGTTCACTTTCGAGTCCAGTAAGAAATAACAATGCATAAAGACCTAAAGTTGCGACAGCCTGTAAAGAAGGGAAAGTTTCAAAATACAAGTCAGGCACTGCCTCAGCAGGGATTGATGCCAATGCACTAATTACATATATAAAGCCTTCATTCAATTGCGCATGAGCACTAGGTGGCAGGAGCAAATGAAGGCCTGAAGCACCTATCAAAACACCCGCAAGAAGTTCCCCAACAATTGTAGGCAGGCTTAGTCTTACTAATATTTCTGCGAGAGTCCTTGCAGCTACAAAGATCAAAAGAAAGTTAATGACCCCAATAAGTGTTTCAGCTACTTCAACATCATGGGTACTCAAAGTTGCAAGAAATTGATGATCAATAATCGGCACTGTCTTGTCAAAGTTAACTTTATGAATTCCAAATTACTAGGCAAGATGCCGTGAAATGAAGAGTTCCTATAAAATTCTAATTAAATTGCCAAGTGTGGATCTGAAGTTACTGAGTTTTTTCAAGAAGAACTAGAGCTAGCGTCCACGCATATAAAAAGCAAACATGAGCAGCTCCCAGCCTTTAGATCTGCGTCTGCCAACTCCTGGCTGTTATGCAGACCCTGAAAGAGCAGGAATAGATTCAGATGCAGTTTTTGATGGGATGACTGAACATTTGTTCTTCACCCTTGGGAAACTTGCTACTACAGCAAGCTTGAGAGATCTTTACATGGCTTTGAGCTATGCAGTAAGAGATAGGTTGATGACTAGATATCTGGCTAGTCAAGAAGCAATTAGAGCAAGACCTCAAAAAACTGTTGCTTATCTATCTGCGGAATTTCTTATTGGACCTCAGTTAAACAATAATCTTCTTAATCTTGGGATTAAAAAAGAAGCAGAAAACGCATTAAAAAGATTTGGAATAGAATCGTTAGGAGATCTATTAGAAGTAGAAGAAGAACCAGGTCTGGGTAATGGAGGACTTGGCCGCTTAGCCGCTTGTTATATGGAATCCCTCGCCAGCCTTCAAGTACCAGCTATTGGATATGGGATACGTTATGAGTTTGGTATTTTCAATCAACTAATTAGAGATGGTTGGCAAGTAGAAGTTACTGACAAATGGCTTAAAGGGGGTTGGCCATGGGAACTACCTCAACCTGATGAATCTTGCTTAGTTGGTTTTGGAGGTCATACAGATAACTATATAGATGACAAGGGTAATTACAGATCAAGATGGATTCCCTCAGAACATGCCATCGGGATTCCACATGATGTTCCAGTTCTTGGTTATAAAGTTAATAGTTGCAATAGATTGCGTTTATGGAGAGCAGATGCAACCGAAAGTTTTGATTTCTATGCCTTTAATATTGGAGACTATTACGGAGCAGTTGAAGAAAAAGTCGCTTCAGAAACTCTTTCTAAAGTTCTATATCCAAATGACGGGACAGATGAAGGAAGGAGGCTTCGTTTAAAACAACAACACTTTTTTGTTAGTTGTTCTTTGCAAGACATGCTTAGAAGTCTGGAAAAAAGATCTATTCCAATAGAAGACTTTTCAAAACACTGGACTGTTCAACTGAATGATACGCACCCTGCTATTGCAGTTGCAGAACTGATGCGGCTTTTAATTGATCAATATCATTGCGAATGGGAACAAGCTTGGGATATAACAACTAATTCCGTTGCTTATACAAATCATACTTTGCTGCCTGAAGCATTAGAGAAATGGGATTTAAATCTTTTTAAAGACTTATTACCACGTCATTTAGAACTTGTATATGAAATCAATCGCCGATTCTTGCAACAAGTTCGCTTGAAATATCCAGGAAATGATTTCATCTTAAGGAAGCTCTCAATCATTGATGAAGAAGGTAATAAAGCAATCAGAATGGCACATTTAGCAACTATAGGGGCGCATCATATTAATGGCGTCGCTTCACTTCATTCGGATCTCATCAAACGTCAATTATTGCCTGAATTTGCAGAACTTTGGCCAGAGAAATTTACAAACGTTACTAATGGAGTTACACCAAGAAGATGGATGGCACTAGCAAATCCTGAACTTACTACACTTTTAGAGAAAGAAATTGGTGAAGATTGGATAACTAATATGGATTTATTAACTAAACTTGAAAAGAAAGAGAATGATGAACAATTCCTCGAATTATTTGCAGAAACAAAGTTATCAGCGAAACGTAAATTATCTGGCTATATTCATAGACAGACTGGTGTACTTGTAGACCCTTCAAGTTTATTTGATGTTCAAGTAAAACGAATACATCAATATAAACGTCAACATTTAAATGCATTACAAATAATTGCACAATATATAAGGATTAAAAATGGAACAGCAAATGATATGGCTCCCAGAACAATTATATTTGGAGGTAAAGCAGCTCCAGGATATTTTATGGCTAAATTAATTATTAGATTTATCAATGGGATTGCAGAAGTTGTCAATGCAGATCCTGATATGGATGGTTGTTTAAGGGTTATTTTTCTTCCTGATTACAATGTAAAGTTAGGGGAACAAGTGTACCCTGCAACAGATTTATCAGAACAAATTTCTACTGCTGGTAAAGAAGCTTCAGGCACTGGAAATATGAAATTTGCAATGAATGGTGCCCTAACAATAGGTACACTTGATGGGGCAAATGTTGAGATTAGAGAGAGAGTAGGATCTGACAATTTCTTTCTATTTGGAAAAACCGAAACTGAGATAATGGAACTGCATAAATATGGTTATAATCCTGATCAATTTATTAAGCAATCTGCAGAACTTCAAGAAGTTTTGAGATTAATTGAAGTAGGACATTTCAGCAATGGTGATACAGAATTATTTAGACCTTTATTAAATAGTTTAACTGGTGAAGATCCATTCTTTGTGATGGCAGATTTTGATGAATACCTAAAAGCACAAGATGAAGTCACTAAAGCCTGGCATCAAAAAATTGAATGGAACAGGATGGCCTTATTAAATACTGCAAGATCAGGTTTCTTTTCTTCAGATCGTTCAATTAGAGAGTATTGCAAATCAATATGGAACGTCTCACCTCTGCCAGTAGAAATTACTTGTGATGTAAATAGTCCAATTTAATTATAGAAAATTATGCTTTATCAGGTAAATCCGGAGTTTGATGCAACAAACGATTTAATCTTAAACGATCAGCATTTAACGGATCAGGCGCTAACTCTCCAGAGATTTCTCTAAACTTGTTTTCAATCTCATCCGGAACTCTTACATCAAATATTCTTTCCATTAATGCTTCTATAGAGAAAAGGTGAGCATTTATATTTTCTAGTTCAGATATGGCTTGATTTATTGCATCATCATTACTCTTATCCAATTGTTTTTGCTTCCCATCACCGACTGATAGTTCATCAGCCTTAGAAATTTTTTGTTTTTGGAAGTCTTCTAAAACTCTTCCACATAAGGTTCTAAAAGACTGCAATGCTGCCCAATTTAATTCTTGCTGCTGTCTAAGAGTTGGACACTCTCGAATCAATCGATCATGTTCTCTATAGAACCTAAGACAATCAGGACATTGACAGGGCTCTTCTGGCACAGCAGTAGTCCCTAAAGCTCAATCTCCATCATGACATCTCTTAGGCCACGATTGGTGGATCTCCTGAAAATTGATCTTCTCCCCCTTCATCTACATCAGAACCACTTGTACTTTCTGGTAGCGGAATCTCAATACTTGTAACAACCTGAATGACATCTCTAAGACGCATGGAATCTGCAAACCATCCCATGGCTTGTTCTGTATCAAGTCTACGTTCAGCATCATTAGCCTGATCTTCATGAGCCTCTGCAAGAAGAGCTAACCAACATAAGCAACGAGCTTGTACTACTGATAGATCTAAATCAGTAGGCTGCAGTTTTGCAATTTGCTCACTCTCTTGTTGAACGAGGAGTCTTAATCGAAGATCGTGAAGCTGTGCCATCTAGACCCTTTCACTTAATCACCACGCTAGCGAGAGAGTATGTGTTTTGGCCACCCACTATATGTAGAAAATATGCTTTGTTTTATACGGGGTTGGCGGGACTCGAACCCACGACCTACGGTTTAGGAAACCGTCGCTCTATCCAGCTGAGCTACAACCCCACTGGAATGAAGTCTCTCTTCGAGGCATTATGGACTGTGAAAGCAGGGGAGGTGATCGCAATTAAGACTTTTTGCTGTTAGTGCATTAAGGCTTAATTGAGGAAAGTCCGGGCTCCCTAATGGTCAAGCTTGCTGGGTAATGCCCAGTGCGGGTGACCGTGAGGATAGTGCCACAGAAAAACACCGCCAATGACTTTAGACAATGTCTAAAGAACAGGCAAGGGTGCAAAGGTGCGGTAAGAGCGCACCAGCAGTATCGAGAGGTGCTGGCTCGGTAAACCCCGGCTGGGAGCAAGGCTACTGAACTAGATGACCATCTAACTAGTTCAACTTAAATAGGCCGCTAGAGGCTTTCGGTAACGAAAGTCCCAGATAGATGATCACCAACTACTAAACAAGTGGTCAACAGAACCCGGCTTACAACCTGCTTTCTCAAATTTAATTTTGAAATAATAAAATTAATTTCAAATTAAATACTCATCTAACCAATATGTCCCAAAAACAAGAAAAATTAATTTCAACAAAAAATTCTGAAAAAATAAAAATTTTTCTAAGAAAATTAAATCTTAATGAAAAGCAAATTAAACAAATAACTACTGATAATTCTAATAACCAAAAAATAATCAATGAAGCCTTAACCCATACATCTTCGAACCCTATAATTAATCATGAGAGACTTGAATTTTTAGGAGATGCTGTTTTAAGACTAGCTGCTTCAGAATTTATAGAAAAGAATTTTCCAGATATGAAAGTAGGCGAAAGGTCAGCGCTTCGTTCTCAACTAGTAAGTGATAAATGGCTTACCAAAGTAGGAGAAGAGATTTCCATTGAAAAAATAATTACTACTGGCAGGAAAGCTTCACAAGACATTTCAGCCAAAGAAACCCTTCAAGCAGAAGCAACTGAAGCAATTATCGGTGCATTATATGAATGCTTCAAAGACATAGAGATAATCAAGGCCTGGCTAACTCCCTTTTGGATCAAGGAGAGTCAAAAAGTTTTATCTGATCCAAATAAGAACAACTCTAAATCTGCTCTTCAAGAATGGACTCAAGCGAAGGGATTAAGCCTTCCAAAATATATGACAAAAGAAATCTGTCAAGAACATAACAACCCAAAAAGATTTGTATGCATTGTTCATATTAAAAACAACCCTATTGGTGAAGGATGGGGTAAATCTCGCAAAGAAGCTGAGAAAGAAGCTGCAAGATCTGCAATGGAATACTTAAATAAATCAAAATAAGGTTCTTCTAATCAAAAGTTGTCTCGAGGTCTTGAATGGGAATTGTGATCAACTTATCCCAATTTCCACCTTCAAAAAGTACGGCTGCTTTATCTCCACTAATGCGCTGCACAAATCCTCTATATCCTCTATATATAGATTGAGAATCGACAACAACAACAGTAGAACCAGGTAAAATAGGATTGTTAGAAAGAGTCACAGATAAAATCTATTTAAAAATATATTAATCCTCGAATATCCTTATAGATAAAATTTTCAATCAGTATGGATTGGCTAATCATTGGGACAATAGTTGCGGCTCAGGGGATGCAAGGAGAAATTAGAGTCAATCCAAATAGCGAATTTCCAGAGAGATTTACCAAAGCAGGAGAAAGATGGCTCCAACGAAACCAAGAAGCACCAAGAAAAATACATTTACTCAAAGGAAGGAAACTCCC
>CACILY010000025.1 GCA_902587615.1 uncultured Prochlorococcus sp. | reverse complement strand
CTGCAACAGAGTCAACAACCTTTGAATATGCATATGGATTAGATCTAAACACCAGCTTCAATGGTGAGGATCTTCTTTATACACGTATTGATGCTGGCAACGTTGGTGATCACTTCGTTGACGGTTCAATGACTTTGGATACTTCAGAATCAACTGGAGATGTCTTAACTCTTACTGAGCTTTGGTACTCCTGGCCTTTGACCAACGAAATCCAAGTATGGGTTGGACCAAAGATCGAGAACAGCACCATGCTTGCAAGTGCTCCTTCCATTTATGGAAATATTCTTGACCAGTTTGGCAAGGGTGGTAATGGTCCTGTTTATGGATCACAACTTTTACCTGGTTTCGGTGCTGCATGGATACAGGAAACTGAGAATGCAGACGATGGCAGATGGGAATTCAGTGCTTCCTATACAGCTGAAAACGGAACAGAATCAACAGACAACCAAGGTATGTTTGGTGATGATGCCAAGTCAGCTCTTTTAATTAAGTCTGGATACGGCACACCAAGATGGCAGGTTTCTTTAGCAGCTTCTGTTAAAGACACTGGCTGGGAAGATTGTGGCTATGCAACTAACATTGGTTGTAATAGACATGCTGACAGCAGCTCAACAAACATTGGTTTAAGAGCTTATTGGCAACCAGAAGAAGCCGGTTGGGTTCCATCTGTTCAGTTTGGTTATGACCAAGCCAACGTTGATGACAATCCAAATGATTGGGACGAAACATATCCAGACGAAGCTGCTGGTTGGATGTTTGGTTTCGGTTGGGATGACGTAATCATGGATGGAAACTCTGCAGGTTTAGCCTTCGGTCAGAGAGTTCATGCCACTTCATATCCAGCAAATGCTGAGCAATATGACAGTGCTGCTGACACATTCTCATGGGAAGCTTATTACACCTTTAAGGTTTCCGATAACGTCACAGTTACACCTACATTGTTTGCTAATAGCAGCCCAAATACAGGTGTAAGGGATGACAATAACGGAGTTGTTGTTGTTTCTGAATTCAAGTTCTGATCTTAATTTCTTAAGAACACTTGAAAAAAAAGACGCCCTTATGGGCGTCTTTTTTTTTGCTTTAAGACTCTTTCAGAACCTTTTGATAGTTCTTTAGATTTATCATTTAGTGCTTGTTATATCTCATCTAGGATACAATCTTGATTACCATAATGGACAATATGAAATTTTCAATACGGCCTTTTCCTTATCTTGTTATTGATGATTTTCTAAGCTCTGATGAGTGTGAAAAATTAATCACAGAGGCAAATCCAGCAATTCATAGATATCGGAAAAAAAGTAGTGTCAATACAAATACAATGGGAGGGAGAACTATTCTTCCATGTACAAATGATACCCTTAAGGATCTAATAAATAAAAGCAAAGAATGGAAAATTCTGCACGAGAGACTAACTTCTATAAACATGATAGATCTATTATTGGAAAAAGTAGTTAATAGTCCAATAGAAGAAGATATTAAAGTCTGGATTAAATCTAAGAATATCTATATTGATCAGTTACCATCCATTAACAAATTCTTAAGCAATAAATTCCAGTCAAAATGGAAACGCAGTCTAAATAGTTCAGTTTCAGATATGTCAAGCCTTGGTCTTATATTTACAGCTTGTTTGAATATGTCTGATCACATTTATCGCTTGGTTATTTCTCTTGCTGATCATTTGTTACGTAGAAGAAGATTGTCTTTGCTATACGATTACTCATTGTCTAAGAAAGGTTATACAAGAGAAGTACATCGAGACTCTGATTCAAGAGTGATTGTTTTTTTATTATATTTAAACTCTTTAGAAGAAGATGTAGGAGGTAAGTTATGTTTATATAAGTCCATTAATGAAAAAACAATATATGATCCAATCCCAAAAATATCGTCAGTCGAAAAATTTGAACAAATCACACCTTCTTCTGGCAAATTGATTATGTTCTTAAATACATCAAATGCTTACCATGCAGCTTCTCTGATGACTAACTCTCAGACAGAAAGGCATTTTATTTATGGTGGCTTCACTTTGAGCTCGGATTTATTCTCTTTGGCTAATATAAGATCTAATGGATCAGCGCCAACCGCTTATAGCGTATATAGACAAAAATAATATAATGAAAAAAACAAAATCACTTAATCTATGCAGAGTATGTGGATCTGAGAATGTCAAAAGTATAAGACTTGATATTTCACGATTCTTATCACCATATCTTAGTAGATCAAATTTATGGAGAAATTACTTTTGCCAAAATTGTAATTCTGTCAGCCACTACCCTAGAGAGAATTCTAGTCTTATTAGATATTCTGATTCTTCATATAGAAAGGAATCGACAAACACCCGTCCACAAAGCCCAATTTCATTACCTTGGTCTACAATTACTTCACTTAGGTCTAGACATATAAGCATACTTCTTAATCGCTGTAAGGAAAGTCTAGACTTAATCTCAGATAAAAAGATTACTTTATTAGATTATGGCGGATATAATGGATTTACGGCCTATGGCTTAAGGTCCTATTATGATATTTCAAATACAATAGTTGCAGATCTAGATCCCAATGGACTTAAAATAGCTTCTTCTCTTGGAATGGAAGTAATAGATTTAAGTAAATCAAATATCAATCGTTTCGAGAATAATGTTGACTTATGTATTTGCGTTCAAGTTCTGGAACATTTGGAAAGGCCATCTATCCATTTGGCAGATATTTCCCAATGTTTAACTAATCAGGGATTACTTTATATAGAAGTACCTAATTTATATGGATCTACTTTTAGTGAGCCTTCGCATTTAATTAGTTATACCAAATACTCAATATTTAGACTGGTTAAGGATGCTGGTTTTAATATCCTGGATATTGGTTTCACTTCAACACCAAGAGAGGCCATCAAATATGGTTACCCTTCATCAAGTTGGAGAGAATGTATCTATTGCATTGCAATAAAAGATAAATTCTTAGAAAGAGATATACAAAATAAAGATTTACCAAAAACCAATCATTATTTAATCTCTAATAAAAGTAAGTCGTTTAGTAAGAATAGTTTTATTATAAAATTAACCTTTAATAATCTGATTTATAGTTTTACATACCCATACAATCTTTTAGTTTATTTATCAACATTATTTTTAAGGTTATTAAAGGAAATTATCAGACTTGTCTTTTCACCGATTGCATCATTATTTTTTCTTGTTAAGAACTTAATCTTTACTCGAAATTGATATTATGAATCCAAACATAATTCATCTTGATTGCACTTTGAGAGACGGAGGGTATTATAATAATTGGGATTTCGATTTAGAGCTTGTCAATAATTATATTGAAGCGGTAAGATCTGCTCGTATTGATTATATTGAGATAGGATTCCGTTTTTTTTATAATAAAGGTTTTAAAGGACCATATGCTTATAGTCGCGATGAATTTTTAAATACCTTAGACATTCCAAGTCAACTAAATGTATCTGTAATGATAAATGCAACAGATTTGATTTTCGATGGAGAATTAATTGCTGATAGATTAGATAAGCTAGTTCCTATTACAAGAAATAAATCTAAAGTCTCGTTGATAAGAATAGCTAGTACATTGCAAAACTTTAAAACAATAACATCTGCCTTCAAGACTCTGAAAAATAAAGGTTATAAAACAGCCGTTAATATAATGCAAATCTCTAAGTTGAGTAATAATGAATTAAATGAGATTGGCATTCTTGCAAGTGATTGTATGGTTGATATTATTTATTTTGCTGATAGTTTAGGATCCATCTCTCCTGATACTATTAAGAATATAATTACTCAAATCAATACTAATTGGAATGGACCAATAGGTTTTCATGCACATGATAATAAAGGACTAGCTCTTACAAATACTCTGCAAGCAATTCGTTATGGAACATCTTGGGTTGATACTACTATTACTGGTATGGGTCGTGGAGCTGGTAATGCAAAAACTGAAGAACTAGTATTAGAGCTAGGAAGAAATGATGAGAAAAATGCTAATTTAATAAATCTTTTGAAAATTATAAGTAAATATTTTATCCCTATGAAAAATAAATATCTCTGGGGAACGAACTTATATTATTATCTAGCAGCACAATACTCCATTCATCCAAGTTATATTCAAAGTATTTTGTCTGACAATAGATTTAGAGAGGAAGATATCCTTTCAGTTATAGACTATTTTAAGGAAGAAGAATCTACTAAATTTATTTCAGATCAATTGGAATCTGCTAAAAACTTTTATCATGGAAGCCCATTAGGAACTATTTCACCATTTTCAATAGTAAGGAATAGAGAAGTTTTGATAATCGGTTCAGGAGGAAATCTAGATGCTCATATGAAAGCATTAGAATCTTTTATCGTAGAAAGAAAACCTTTAGTTATTGCATTGAATGCCAAATCTCATATTAACGAGAGCTTGATTGATTTTCGAATAGCTAGTAATCCCATACGATTAATGACTGATGTAGATAAGCATTTGAAGTTGCCTCAACCTTTAATTACACCAGCCTCTATGTTGCCTGATTATTTATCTAATAAACTGTCAGAGAAACAATTAATAGATTATGGTATTGGAATTTCGGTAAATGGGTTTGAATTTCATGAAACATTTGGAATACTTCCTAGCCAGTTAGTTTTGGCCTACGCTCTTTCATTTGTTTCTAGTGGTACAGAGAATACAATCTTCTTAGCAGGATTTGATGGATATGGTATAGGAGATCCACGAAATACTGAGATAAATGAATTAATCCAAAAACTCTATACAGTAAAACCTAATTTAAGATTAGTGGCAATAACACCTACACAATATCTTGGTATAGATTCGATAAGCATATATGGTATTTAGAGGATCCCACATTGTTTACTACTAACAAAATCAACTAATTCCCATGATAAAAATATTGACTTTGAGCTCTTCTGGATCTACCAAAATTATAATTGAAAGATAATCTCAATTATGAAAATATCTAAATACAAATCTATTATTTTTGATTGTGATGGTGTTATTCTTAATTCTAATAAGATCAAAACAGATGCTTTTAAGGCCGCCACATCTTCTTTTGGAGAAGAAGCTTCTAATAGATTAGTTGAATATCATCTTATGAATGGCGGTATTTCTAGATACCATAAATTCGACTATTTTCTTTCTTCTATTCTTAAATCTGATTTCAATGAAAATAAACAAGCTATTCTTACGCAATTATTAGAAACTTATGCAGAAAATACATATAGAGGTTTGTTAACTTCTCAAATTACATTTGGCTTGAAAAATTTTAGAGATATAACTAAAGGTCAGTCTTGGATGATAGTCTCTGGAGGTGATCAGAATGAACTAATATCGGTATTTAAAATAAAAGAAATTTCTGAATTCTTTGATAGTGGAATCTATGGTAGCCCTGACACTAAAAATCAAATTCTAGGAAGGGAGATAAGGAATGGGAATATTAAATTTCCTGCTTTATTTTTAGGCGATAGTAGACTAGATCACGAAGTAGCAACGTTACATGGACTGGATTTTATATTTGTGAGTGCCTGGACAGAATTTTCTTTATTTGATTCTTATTGCAAAACCAACTCTATAAGTGTTATATCCAAAGTCTACGACTTGCTAAATTTAAGTTAATAGTCTAATCATCATATCTGGTCGAGAAGATTTTGAAATAAGAGGTAATTTGTTAAATCCAATTGTATTGTATTATACTTATTTATAAGATATTCTAGATGGCTAAGTCATGGATATTCGAAAAGTCAATAGTTTAAATTTAGATCCTAACGGTCCTCTATTCAATTTATATAAAGCTTATACTTTAATTCAATCTAGTGATTATCATTCTTCAATACAATATCTTTTTAAATTTATCAGTGTTAGTTCTCTAAGAGATGATCAGGTATTTGCATATATTATATGTGGTCTTATTAATCATAAGTTAGCTGATTATGTTACAGCAATTAAGTATTTTACGTTAGCAATTGAAATTGAACCGTCATTGGGTTATTTAGAATCTAGTGAAAACAGTTTTGCCTTTAATGCTCGTAGTGAATCAAAATATAAAAATTTCGATTACAAAGGCTCTATTGATGACAAGCGTATTGCATATAATTTAGGTGACTCTGATGTATCAAATGTAGATAAGTTATTTTCTTTTAGGAATGAAATGAAATCATATTTCTCCATTCTAGAAAAAGATATAAGATCTCAATTGAAAAGTGAAATCCTCTTGTTGAGCTTAGAAATATCCAACTCAAAATATGATCTCATTGAAGATTTCAAGAGTAGATTAGATGATTTAAGGAAGACTACGATAGTCCAAAAGCTTATCAGAATTAGCAACAGTAAGTATATCTCAGGAGATTATAAGTCGTCCATAAGGGCACTTCGACGTGCTGAAAAATTTATTGACTAGTTTTCTATATGTTATGGATAAATATGCTCTACATCATATCGGCTTACTGCCATTCTTATTGAAAGATTTTCTCCACAAGCTGTTATCTTATGAGCTCTATTCTTTTTCATGAAGACAAAATCCCCAGTATTTACAATTCGCTCTTCTCCTTCTATTTCCCATCTCCAAGGTCCTTTAAGGATATACCACCATTCATTCCAGTCTGGATGGTAATGCAATCGATTACCTTCTCCAGGCATTTGAGCTAAAATCGTTACTGAATTACTTTCTGAGTTCACCAGAGTTTTGCACCAAGAACGATCTTTAGGCATTTCATTAATTATCCTAGGTATATTCTGATATTCTTTATTAGAATCCGTGAAGTCTGAATGCAAAATACCATCTTCTTTTAGAATAGATGGAACATCTGTCTCTGAATGTGGCATGGATTAAGGTTTCTTATGTAAGGCATATAATTCATTATTATAATCCCTATTTTCTCTTGTATTGATTGTTGATATTTATAATATAATATATAGTTCTTTTAAAAATAATTTCAAAGACTCTTTTGTTAATTGAACTAGTTGACAACTATTGACAGAAAGTGAAACCAATACATAGTAATTATTATGATTCTTTTTATCCTTTTTAAGAATATCTAAGTATAAATCGATATTCATACTTATTTGTTTTTGTACATCTTTCACCTTGAAGGATGTTTTGCTGTTTATCAACATTAATAAGCTTTTTATAAGGTTAGTAGTCGAGTTGTTTTTTATATTGATGTGACCACTATTGATAAAGCTATCTAAATAGTACGCCATATAAATACCATGCATAACTGCTATTCCATGAGGCATTTCTAAACTATATAACTTTTCTAAGGCATGGCCAAAACTATGACCTAAATTTAATAACTTTCTTTCGTTTTGATCAAATTCATCAACCTCCACATATACTTTCTTTATTAGATGACAATGAGATGCTAGCTTTATTATCTTTCTAGGCTTTTTAAAAGTATTTTTAATACCATTATCTGATATCTCTTTTATTAGACTTTTAATGTAATCATGTTCTTTTTCCGGATCCAAAAACAGATAATGTAAAGCGTCACCAAAACCAGAAAATAATTCTTCATCAGTTTGGTTTATTGCAATTGAATTTATCAAGTATATATTATTAGGAGCATTGAATAATCCATATAAGTTTTTACTCCCAAATGAATTTATTGATGTCTTGCTCCCAATACAACTATCACATTGAGCCAATATTGTTGTAGGTATGAAATCCCAATAAGTTCCTCTTTTTATTAACCCTAGGCAAGTCGCAGATACATCCTGAATTGTTCCACCACCTACTACTAGAGTTCTGTCTAGTGGATGAATATCTAGATTTTCTATTTTGTTTAGCATCTCGAATAAGCTATCAACTCTTTTAATTAATTCTCCTCCTTTTAATTCAATCACTGTAGAGGTTTTTGATATACATAATTGATATAGATCATTTTCATATGCTTTTATATTTGAATCTATTATTAATAAATTATAATTAGGTAGACTTTGTTTTAGCTTTTTTATGTAGTCTTCATCAATGTAATTAATTTTAGAGACACCCCTTGCATTAGATATTTTAATTTCATGCATGAGATATAAGTCCACCGTCAGAGAAAATTTCCTGTCCTGTAGTAGCACTGTTAACTGGTTTTAAAAGCATTAAGGCTTGCGATGCTATTGCATTGGTTGATAATAAATTCTTTTTATAAACTCTATCTAATAGTTTTTGAATTAGAGGATCTTCCACAGTTTTTGCAGTTAATGGTGTATTCGTGAAACCTGGACTCAATACATTTACTAAACAGCCTAAGGGACTTAATTCTGAGGACAAGTGCTTGCTAAAACCTGATAAGGCAGATTTAGAGGCTCCATATATACTCCTCCCAGGCAGACCAATGCAGGACCAAATAGACCCTAAGAATAAAATTGAGGAAGGTATTTCTATTTCCCTTGTCTTGGAAAATTCTATAGCTATTAACATTGCAGGTATTAAATTTATATTTAGAAGGCTATTTATATCTTCTAGAGTACATTCCTTAGCAAGTTTTATGGAATTAGTACCTACACAGTAGATTAAATTATTTACACTGGACATATCTATTTGATTGTTTACCTTTTTAATAAAATCAGATTTAGTAACATCAATTGAATAATGTTTGTAATTTAAATCAGTGATATTTACACTCCTTCTTGATATACCTATGACATTTTGATTATTTTTTAATAGCGTATCTCTAATAGCTGCACCAATGCCACTTGATGATCCAATAACAAGCGAATTGTATGTCATTTGTTATATATCAGGACAAACACCACCAAGTGAATGAATAAGTTCATAAAAAAGCATAAGACAGAACGTCTCTACTGTATGAAAGTGCTTAGCATTTATGCATAGAGAATCATACTTTTCTGAAGACTTCTTTCCTGTAACAAAGAATGTATCCCAACCTATTCTTTCTGCATAATCAAATGCCTTGATTATATTTTTAGACTTACCAGAACAACTTAATCCGATAACTAAGGCTTTATTATTGTTAGGGACACAGTTGGTTAACCATCTTTCGAAGATCATGTCAAATCCAAAATCATTGGCAGCAGAAGTGATAAAACCAAAGGAATCAAAAGAATAACAATATTTGTCCTTTATTAACCTAGACATATCTGTGGCCATATGACTTGCAACATAATGAAGTCCACCATTAGCTATTAAATATATTTGGTTATTTCTTTTTACAAGGTTAACTAATTCTTCGTATTTAGCACTCAATACTGCTTTAGAAAACTTCTCTTCTAGATTTTCAAAATTGGTAAGAGGTTGGTTCATGTTATTTTTTATTGAGAACTCCTTTTCTCCTAGATATTTGAGAGAAATAACCTTATTAATAATAACAGCTAATTGCTCTTCAGATTCTTTTAATTTGAAAATCATATAAATATAATGAAATAAAGTCTTATAATCCCGCTAATTAAAAAATATATCAATTTTATAGCCGTTTAAGTGATCTGCTCATTTAATGTATTTTCAAACAATCAAGTGATTCCTCTATCTATCCTGTGGCCGACTAATTTATTCTAAAAGTTTAGGACTGCTGGGAAGATTTATCAGTCTTAAAGATTGATCTAGTGCTACTTTTAGGTTGCCCGAAGGTGCATTTTGATACATTGGTAATTGATTTAAGGGTTCCCAAATTGGGCGTAAAAGTAATCCCTCTTTATGTGCTTCTGTTAGCAATTCATTCCTTTGATGATATGCATCTTTAGAGTCGTTGCTGCAGAACTTAAGTGTTACTAACCAATAATTACTAGAGCAGCCATGCACTTCTTGCATAATCTTGATATCATCAATATCTTCAAATGCCTCTACATACTTTTTATGAAGGTTTCTCTTTCTTTTTAATATCTCTGCCAACTTTTCAATTTGAGCCACCCCTAAAGCAGCATTTATATTTGGCAAACGGTCATTCCAGCCAACTCGATCATGATAAAAATCCCAGGGATGAGGCTGTTTAGCTGTAGTTGATAAATATCTAGCAGTAGAAGCAATATCATCGTTATTTGTTATTAGTGCGCCGCCGCCACCGGTAGTTATAAGTTTATTTCCGTTGAAACTAAGAATTCCTATAGACCCAAATAAACCACAATGTACCATTTCTGAATTAATTGATCTCCAGCTTCCCAGTGCTTCTGCTGCGTCTTCAATTAAAGGGAGTCCCCATTCTGTTGCTATTTTTTTTAATTCAGGAGTATTTGCAGGATGCCCAAAAACATTTACTACCATCACTGCGGCAATTCTTCGCCCTGTCTCTCGATTTATCACCATATTCTGTCGGCGTTCTGCAATCTGTTCTAATCGTTTAATTAGAGCCTTCGGATCTAAACCAAGTGAGCTGACTTCCACGTCAACAAAGTGAGGAATAGCATTTAAGTGAGAAACTGCATTTGCGCTCGCGACAAAACTTATAGGAGGCATTAATACTTCATCTTGTGCTTTTACCCCAATTAAATGAAGAGCAAGTCGTAGTCCTACCGTTCCATTTGTTACGGCTATTGCATGTTTAGCATTAGTACATTCACACAATTCTTTCTCAAATCTTGAGACCCATTTCCCTGAGCTGCTAACCCAAGTTGAATCAAGGCAATCTTTTACATAGTTCCAGGCATTTGTTCCTTTGAAGTCTGGCTCATGAAGTGAAATTGGATTACTTAAACTACTTTTTCCTATAACATTCTCGATACATTCCAAGATGACTTTCGTTGAACTGGAAGTTTTCATACTGAATATTGGTTGGATTTATAAAGAGCAAGATTTAGGGGATTATTAAACCATTCAGCAGTGATTTTTAAACCTCTTCTAAAACCTTCTTTCCCAGTGAAGCTTGGTTTCCAGTCTGTTAATTCTTTAATAAGTTGGTTGTTACCAAAAAGTCTATTCACTTCTGAATTTTCAGGCCTAAGGCGTTTCTCATCGGTAACTATTTCTATTTCCTTTCCCATAATTTCTGCAATTAAAGAAGCAGTTTCTCCTATAGAAATTTCAAAATTACTAGCACAATTGATAGTCTTTCCAATAGTTGAGTGACAATTTGCTAAAGCTAAAAATGCATAACAAGTATCAGTAACAAAATTAAAATCTCTGGTTGGTGATAATGCTCCCAACTTAATCTGGCGCTTTCCAGAGGCTATTTGTGTAATAATTGCAGGAATAACAGCTCGATTACTTTGTCTAGGTCCATAAGTATTAAAAGGTCTAAGAATTGATATTGGAGTTTGAAAACTATGCCAATAACTTAGTGCGATTTGATCACCACCTATTTTAGTTGCTGCATATGGAGATTGTGCTACAAGCGGGTGATTTTCATTGATAGGAACAAATTGCGCAGTTCCGTAAGTTTCAGATGTAGATGTATGAATTATACGGCTGACTTCTAGATCTCTAGCAGCTTGGACAATATTCAAAGTCCCATGAATGTTCGTTTCTACATAACTTGCTGGAGCTAAGTAACTGTAAGGTATTCCAATTAGAGCCGCCAAATGAAAAACTTGCTCACATCCTTTCATGGCTTCTCTTACACATAAAGGATCTCTTACATCTCCTAAAATGACTTCAATATTTGACTTAGTATCTTCTTCAAAGCTATCTAACCACCCCCAGCTACCATTTGAATTGTATAGACATAGAGCTTTTACTGAATATCCCTCTTTTAGAAGTAATTCAACAAGATGAGAACCTATAAACCCGTCCGCACCAGTAACTAAGACTTTTGAATTTTTAGTTTTTATAGAGTCCATCCATCGTCAACAATAAGATTATGCCCATTAATGGCAATTGAGGCTGGTGACAAAAGAAATACTATCGCTGAGGCTACGTCTTTAGGGGACAACATTCCTATATTTGTGCAATCATTTCTATATCTATTCAAAAAACTTTCAGGTTGTGAATCCAGTATGCCACCAGGGCTTACACAATTCACTCTGATTCCTTGAGAATGGTGGTATTTTGCAAGCCACTTTGTAATTGCAATGATTCCTGATTTAATTGCCGTATATTCAATTGGTGACGACATACCAGTTCCTACATAGTGTTCGAACTTTGGAGCCTGAACCCCTTGTATAGATGAGATATGGATCAAATGACCGCTTTTTTGTTTTGTAAAACATCGCATAATTGACTGTGAGAACATAATTGCACCTCCAAGTTGCATGGATAAATCTTGATAAAGATTTTCACTCTTTAGATTCTCAAACCCTTCGCCCCATCCTTCAGAGGTAGGATAAGCACAGTGAACAGCGGCATCTATTTTGTTTATTTTTAGGAGTGCATTATTAATTAAGTATTCAATACCTTTTTGACTAGATAAGTCTGCGCAGAAAGAAAGAACTTTGTCAGGATATAAGTTGGATAGCTTTTTGTATACTTTCTCAAGCTTAGTTTCTTTTATATCTGTAATTATCACAAAAGCATTAGCTTCTAAAGCCGCCTTTGCAACTTCAGATCCAATGCGTCCGGCTGCACCAGTTATTAAAACATTTTTGTTACTAAGATTGAAAGAAGAAGAATTTTTCAAGTAGAAATCTCTCCATATTTATTAGGATTTTCCATTAGAAATCTAGCAATAGCAAAATCTATTGGACTATCAATATCAATAGATCTTTCAAATGGTATTTCTACTGCAGCAACCTTCCCATCCCAAATTCCTTTTGAAGAAATAATAAAATCTGGTCTTCCAATATATGCAACAGTAGTTATATCAAAGCAAGAAGGAGCATCTTGTCTTCGATAAATGGAACTGTCTTTCATAACTAACTTAGCTAATCCAGATGAGTCAATTGTAACCATGTTGAACCAAGGATTGTGATGAGTATTTGTAGTGCTAATTACTATGTCTATGTCTTTTGTAAAAGCTTTCAAACATGTTTCCACATCATCAATTTTTCTTAATGGTGCTGTAGGGGGAAGGCTAATAAAAACATCGAAATCCCCATGCTTTTTTCTAGAATATTCTATTGCGTGTTGCCATGAAAGCCATTCTGGTGATGTATCAGTTGCTAGTTTATCTGGTCTTTTAATTACTTCAACTTGATTGATTTCAGAGAGACGGGAAATCTCTTCACTATCAGTAGAAACATAAATCTTATCAATTTCATGAATTTCCTTGGCGATCAGAATACTTTTAACAACTATAGGTATTTCTTGTATTTTTAAAAGGTTTTTATTGGGTATTCCTTTCGAACCAGCTCTGGCAAAAATAAAGGCTCTTATTTTTTTCATGATGGATTTAAAAATTTTGGATTTGAAATGTCATTACATGATTCTATTATTTCTAGGATATATAAACCTTCCTTTAATGTACACAAGGAACTGGATGAATATTTTAAATTTGAGATAGATTTAAAATAGTTTATTAACTGGGCTTTAAAGAGTTCATCTTTAGATAAAGGAAAACTATATTTTTCTATTTCTTTACCGGATATTTGAAATTTTACATAACCCTTAGCGATATTCCAAACTAGTTCTCCATCACTTCCTCTAATAGTTACCTTGCGTCGAGGTGGTTTAGTACAAAAATTAAGTCGGAATGTTATTAATGTGTTATTAGAGTTTAATCCGAGTATGGCGGCTTTATCTTCAACATTCAAATCCAATAGACCAGTATTAGTGATTATTGAAGAGCTTATTTGAATATTACCAAAAAGCCATATGGCAAGATCAATTTCATGGCTTAGTTCTAAAAGGACTCCTCCACCAAGTTCTTTATTAGCTGAAACTGATTGTTGATAATTTATAAATGGACGCCATTCTGGCAACCAAGTTCCACAGTAGAAGTCGGCTTCAACAACTTTCCCTAAACATTTAGAAGAAAGCTTTTGTTTAAGAAATAATGCACAAGGATCATTTCTAAGAATATAGGCAATAAATATTGTCGTATTTTTATTTATTTCTAATAATTCATTCAATAAATTATTAGCCTCTCCAATTACTCCTAGAGGTTTCTCAATTAGTA
>CACILY010000024.1 GCA_902587615.1 uncultured Prochlorococcus sp. | reverse complement strand
GCCCTTCTAAGAAAGTAAGTCAACCATGATTTTTCAAAAGAATCCTGAGCGCTTAGAGAATTGCTATCAAGATAAGAAATATATTTATAGCAAAAGCGTCTGAAAAACTTTCTCTTCGACAAATCAGTTACCACCATAGAAATGACAAAAAAGAATAAATGAACTCCTTACAAAGTTTTTACAACAACGATGAATATTGCACATATGATTTTGCTCAACTGTTCTTGCAAAGTTCTTCAAACGGAGAGGGAGGGATTCGAACCCTCGACAGGAGTTGCCTCCTGTAACTCCTTAGCAGGGAGCCGCTTTCAACCACTCAGCCACCTCTCCAGAGGCATAACTATTTTATCAAGTTCTAATTTACTCCTGAAAAACTATATGATGATTTTTAGATTACCAGTCTAGGTAATCTGTTTTTAAAACCACAAAGAACTTCCCATACTATAGATCCACTTATATCACTCCATTGTTGAGGGTCAATTTTTTGATCACCATCTTCTCCTAAAAGAGTCACAACATCTCCTACTTTTATTTCAGGATGATTCGAGATATCCAAAACAAGCTGATCCATTGCAATAGCGCCTACCTGAGGGACAAACTTTTCCTGACACAAAACTGATATTCTTCCAGAGAGAGACCTACTGACACCATCTGCATAGCCAATACCAACTACTGCAAGCCTAGAATCTTTATCAGTTATAAATTGATGACCATATCCAACGCCAGTATTCGTTGGAACATTTCTCACAAAACTAACTTTGGCCTTCACTTTCATTGCAGGTTTTAAATCTAAACTTTCCTTATGAAGAAATCTGGGCAAATAACCATAGAGAGCCAAGCCTACTCTGACCATGTCGTAATGCAATTTCGAGTCTCGTAAAGTTCCTGAGGAATTAGCGAAATGAATACATATAGAGTCCTTCGTTCCTTGCAAGTTATTTAAAAGGCTTTCAAACCTTTGCTTTTGCAAGGAAGTAATTGCTTCAGCATCAGTACTAACATCACCATCTGCCAAAGCAAGATGGCTATATATCCCTTTTAAAACGAGATTTCTTAACGATTTAATTACTTCAATAAACTCAAAGGCATCAATAAAGTCACACCCAAGACGAGTCATACCCGTATCAACTTTTACATGAACTTTAAATTTTCGTCTTCTACTCTCAGCAATGTTCTGACAAAGTAATGCCTCTCTTGCACTGCTCAAAGTGGGCATTAAATCCCAGTCCAAGCAGGGTCCAAGTTCTTCTATATTAGTAAGATTCCCAAGAATCAGTATTGGACAAATTAACCCACATTCCCTGAGCTCAATACCTTCTTGCAACGTTGCAACACCTAAACAACTTGCACCTCCTTTTAAAGCAGCTGAAGCAACAGTTTTTGCACCATGTCCATATCCATCTGCCTTAACTACTGCCATTAATATGCATTTTTTTCCTATATAAGTCTTCAAAGCACGAGCATTATGCTGAATTGCAGCAGAATCAACTTCTAGCCAAGCTCGTTGTCGAGGATCAATTTTGCCCTGATCAGGTTGGCCATTATTCCAAAGTGGACTAATCGAAGCTGTAAAAAGATTTTGCATATCGCAATATTTAAGCTGTAATCAAGGAAACTGCAAGATCCTTGTTTTGCTACTAGCATGCCGCGTAATTAGGGAGCTGGCATGGTCCAAGTTCTCGTTTTAAATGCATCTTATGAACCTTTAAATATCACCACCTGGCGAAGGGCTACGGTGCTGATGTTAAAAGGCAAAGCAGAAAGATTGGAAGAAGACCCTGACTTCATGATTAGGCCTGATACAAGCCTTCCAACAGTTATTCGACTTAGACATTTTATAAAAGTACCTTATAGAGAAATTCCTGTCACTAGAAAAAACATACTTCAAAGAGATTCTAATTGCTGCCAGTACTGTGGTTATGTTGGCAACAAGCTATCAATTGATCATGTCCTTCCTCGTAGTAGAGGAGGACAAGATAATTGGGAAAATGTTACGACAGCCTGTTTAGCCTGCAATGTACTGAAAGGGAATCGAACACCTGAAGAAGCTTTGATGCCTTTAAAAAATAAACCTTATAGGCCTCTAAGCAATCTTAGTTTTGAGGCGACAAGACAAATAAATTCTGGAAGACATAAAGAATGGAAAAAATACGTAATTGGTTGGACCGCCTAAATAAGAAATTATTATTCTTGGCCTTGTTTAGATAACTCTTCCATTTTGCGACGTTGCTCTTCTGCAATACAAGCTTCAATAACATTTTCTAATTGCCCAGAAAGTACATTTTCCAATGGGAAATTACATCCCAATCTGTGGTCTGTGGTTCGATTATCTTTGTAATTGTAAGTTCGAATTTTTTCACTTCTGTCTCCTGTGCCAACTTGAGCTAACCTTGCTGATCTTTCTTTTGCATTAGCTTCCGCTATTTCTCTCTCTAATAATTTTGCTCTTAATATTTCTAAAGCTCTTTCTCTATTCTGAAGTTGAGATCGTTCTTGAGTACAAAACACTCTGATTCCAGTTGGTTTATGAAATAAATCAATCGCTGTTTCTACTTTATTAACATTTTGTCCTCCGGCCCCTCCTGAGCGAGCAGTACTTATCTCTAAGTCACCAGGATCTATCTGAACTTCTACAGGGTCGGCTTCAGGCATCACGGCAACAGTAGCAGTTGAAGTATGAACTCGTCCTTGAGACTCAGTAGCAGGAACACGTTGCACACGATGGACGCCTGCTTCGAATTTCAATTGACTAAAAACTGAATCTCCTTTTACAGAAATAATTAACTCTCGAAACCCTCCTAAGTCGGCTTCTGTTGAGCTCATTGGCCTAACTGTCCATCCTATTCTTTGACCATATCTTTCATACATCCGTGCTAAATCACCTGCCCATATGCAGGCTTCGTCACCTCCTGCTCCTGCCCGAATCTCAAGCATTACGCTTTTTTTATCCCGTGGATCTTGAGGCAAAAGTGCCAAAGTAAGTTTCTGAAGTAGATCCTCTTTAAGAGATTCCAAGCATTGGATTTCTTCCTGCGCCAAGGTTTCCATATCTTTATCTGACTTGCTTTCTTTTAATAAACTCTTGGCATCAATCAATTCTTGTTCAGTTGTTTGCAATGATTCATAATCATTAACTAGAGGCTCTAGATGTGATCTTTCTCGCGCGATATTTTCAAGCTTTTTAGGATCTGAAGCAACATCAGGATCAGCAAGTTGTAATTCTAATGTTTTAAAACTTACCTTTGCAGTCTCTAATCTAGATTTCAGAGTTGAAATGTCCATATAGATCAACTCTCGCGAAGATCTGATTCAATTATGATATGAGTTAATTTTTCAGGAATCTTTAGGCTGCGATTCATCACTTTCATTCTTTTTTAATGATTTTTTGGAATCTTTATTATCACTCTCTTCAGTAGACATTCCATATTTGCGCATAAAGCGATCTACACGACCTTCAGTATCTAAAATCTTTTGATTACCAGTAAAAAAAGGATGATTACCACTCCATACATCTACATGGAGTTCTTCTTGTGTGGATCCAGTGGTCATTACAACTTCCCCATTACAAATAACTTTTGCTTCTGGATACCAATTTGGATGAATGTCAGATTTAGGCATAAAAATTACCAAATAAGAATAGAGAGGATAAAGATTTAATTGTTATCTCTTAGAGAACTGAGGAGCCTTTCGGGCTTTTTTCAAACCGTATTTTCTTCGCTCTTTAGCTCTAGGATCTCTACTAAGATGACCTTCAATTTTCAAAGGTTTTCGATTGTCTAAGGAAAGTTCGCATAATGCCCTGGCCGCTCCTTGCTTAATTGCATCAGCCTGACCAGTCAATCCTCCACCATATACATTTGCTAAAACATCATATGCTTCTGATAAGCCAAGCGTTTGAAGAGGGGCCTTAACTGCAGCTAAATAAGCATGATTAAAGTTCAAATAATGATCACCAGGACGACCATTTATTGTGATCTTTCCTTGACCTGGAACTAATCGCACTCTTGCAACCGAAGTTTTCCGTCGACCTGTTCCCCAATAAACAACGGCTTTGTTCATAGAACTGTTCATTTATCTAATCCATTACTAGAGAGGTTAAGAGCTTGAGGGTTTTGAGCTGAATGTGGATGCTCAGGGCCTTTGTATACCTTGAGCTTTCGAAATAATTGTCTCCCCAAGGCATTATGAGGAAGCATTCCTTTAATTGCCTGCTCGACAATTCTTTCAGGAATACGAGCTTGCAAAGCGTTGAATTTTTCCACCTTCATTCCTCCAGGGCGACCAGAATGACGGCGATAAAGCTTTTGCTCAGATTTCTTTCCTGAAACTTGTATTTTTTCTGCATTTATAACAACCACAAAATCACCAGTATCAAGATGCGGTGTGAAGTAGGCTTTATTTTTACCTCTTAAGACAGAAGCTACTTCTGTAGCAAGTCTTCCAAGGGTCTGATTCTCTGCATCTACCAAATACCATTGGCGACTGATCGAATCTATTGAGGGAATCTTGGTCTTGTTCATCTTCTATGAATGACAATGCAAAATAGAAATTTCAAAAAGGTATGCAATGAGCAAATAGGTTCCAACAATTATTGGTCCTTTGAGCTCAAACTTCAATTCTACACTTCTGTCTGACTTTTTTGAAAATCTAAAAATATTTGCTTGAGAAGAATAACATTATAAAAAATTAGGGAGGAGCTGGAGGAGAATCGAGTACTTCCAAAGAATATTTTGGGAATGTATCAAACCAAGCAGATTTAGAAAAAAGCAAATCTTTATAACCAGCACGAATCAAACAAAGTCCTTTAGCTGGAGCAGCATATCTGACCTCAGCTCTTCTACACTCTTTCCACCTTGCTTCAAAGTTTTTTAAACTTAATTTATGCTCTCCCAGTGCCACTAACTGCCCAACTAAAAGTCTTACCATTCCATATAAAAAACCACTAGCTTGAATATCAATAAAAATCAAATCTCCACTTCTCTCTACTTTCGCATCTTGAATAGTTGTCCATCCATTCAACCGATTAGTTTTTGAACGCTGAAAAGCACTAAAATCATGAAATCCAATCAATCCATCTAGTGCCAATTGCATCAGATCTTCATCAAGTCGAAATTGATATCGATGCCAACTCCAATTAGATAAAAATATATTTGGGGAGCAGCCATTATAAATGAAATATCTATAACGCCTGTAAATTGCTGAATGGCATGCATGCCAATCTAGAGGCCTTTCAATTGCCTGCCTAATTCTAATCGAATCAGGTAATCTTCCATTCAAAGTAGATGCCCATCTTGTAGCAGGGATATGGCCACAAAAATCAAAATGTACAACTTGTCCAGCAGCATGAACGCCAGCATCTGTTCTACCTGCAGCTACAACTTTAACCGGCCTAATTGGATCGAATCCTGAAATTATTTTCTCTAATGTTCCTTGAATACTCAAACCTGTTTTTTGCTTTTGCCAACCACAAAAAGTTGAGCCGTCATATTGCAATGACATCCCAACTCTTTGAATTAAATCTCCAGAAAGATTGGTAGATACATGTGACATCTATCCGAAGTCAAAAAAACTTCCAAATCAATATCAATCACACAAGCTCAATAATTGCCATCTCTGAATTATCGCCACGTCTAGATACTGTTCTAACAATTCTTGTATAACCACCATTTCTATCTCCATAACGATCCTTCGCCTTATCAAAAAGCGCATGAACTAATTGCTTGTCATATATATAACCAATTGCTTTTCTTCTTGCGGGTAAACTTCCATCTTTAGCCAAGGTAATCATCCTCTCAACTTCATCTCTGAGAGCTTTGGCCCTTGCCTTAGTAGTAGTTACTCTTCCCTCTCGAATTAACTGTGTGGCCAACCCTCTTAACAAAGCTTTCCTTTGATCAGCTGGTTTTCCAAGTTTAGGAACTCGTAATTGATGTCTCATTGCATTTAAATGGTGCGAAAAAATTAATTAAAAAATTTTCAAGCAGAAGTGCGACTCTGAGGAATAGAAATTCCTATTCTTTCAAGAGCTTCAATAACTTCATCAGCAGATTTAGAACCAAAATTCTTAATCTCTAGCAAATCCTCATAACTGAATCCCATCAAATCAGAAACAGAATTTACTTGAGCTCGTTTTAGACAATTATATGCCCTAACCGATAAATTTAATTCTTCAAGAGGTATCTGTGCTTCAGCAGTTGGCTCTGGCTCTTGTGGAACTTCCTCAACCATTGTCACAGTTGCAAGTGGTTGGAAGAGCTCAATCAAATTATTAGCAGCATCAGCCAAAGCATCATCTGGAGAAGTAGAGCCGTCGGTGACTATTTCCATGCGTAGTCTTTCTCGAGTTGAAGCCCCCTCAGAAACAGCAGTTTCATCTATCGTAAAATTCACTCTTTCTACTGGCATAAATACCGCATCTATCTGCAGCAAGTCAATCGAGGAGGTTTCTTCGTTATGACGATCAACAGGACGATAACCAACTCCTCTCTCAACATGAATCTCGAGCTCCAAATTATGACCCTCATTCACAGTTGCAATTGGTCTTTCGCCATCAACTACATCTACTTGAGATGAAAATTGAATATCTTTAGCCTTAACTTGGGCAGGGCCTGTAACAACAAGACGTCCTATCTCTAAATCCTCACTGCGACTATCAACTGATAATTGCTTACAGTTTAAAAGTATGTCTAAAACATCCTCTCTAACTCCTGGAACAGTGGCATATTCATGATTAATCCCGGCGATGCGAACAGCTGTAACTGCACTACCTTCAAGGCCTCCCATGAGGACTCGCCTCAAAGAATTACCTAAAGTTGTAGCCTGACCTCGTTCCAACGGTCCTATAAGAAAAACTCCTGTTTGGGAACGATCTTCAGAAACTTGATGATCAATTCGGTCGATCTGGTATTGCATTACTAGCGAAAGGGATAAATAAGAAATAGGAAAGAAGAAATCACTAAAAAGTGAATTTGGGTTAAACGCGTCGACGCTTAGGGCGCCTACAGCCGTTGTGAGGTAAAGGAGTCACGTCTCTAATTAATGTGATCTCTAATCCAGCAACCTGCAAGGCGCGGATAGCAGTTTCTCTGCCAGATCCTGGCCCTCGAACTAAAACTTCAATTTGGCGCATTCCCTGCTCGATAGCCTTTCGAGCTGCAGCTTCAGCTGCAGTTTGCGCTGCAAATGGGGTTCCTTTCCTAGCCCCCTTAAAACCACTAGCACCTGCTGAAGACCATGAAATGACCTGACCTGAGGTATCAGTTATTGAGACGATAGTGTTGTTGAAGGTACTTTGGATGTGCACAACTCCATTAGGAACATTGCGCTTAACCTTCTTGGAGCCAGTTTTCTTTGTTGGTGTGGCCATGTAATTGGGCCTTTAAAAAAGATTAGAAATTGATGTTTGCTAATAGTTGAATTATTTCTTTCTACCGGCAACGGTCCTTCTAGAACCTCTGCGAGTTCTCGCATTAGTTCTAGTTCGTTGCCCTCTAACTGGGAGGCTCATGCGATGACGACGGCCACGCACGCATCCAATGTCTTGCAATCGCTTTAAAGCCATTCCTTCTTGGCGACGCAAATCTCCTTCAGTTGTAAATGATTCAGAAGCTGCACGCAGCTTCTGAACATCCCCATCATCTAAATCCTTTACTCGAATATCAGGATTTACTCCTGCTTGAGCAAGAATGGTCTTGGCTCTAGTAAGGCCAATTCCATAGATGTATGTGAGGGCAACTTCTACTCGTTTTTCACGAGGTATGTCGATGCCTGCAATCCGTGCCACTTAACTATTAATCAAAGGAGTCGGGGTCAAGAGTTGCCTGAATTTTTAAATCCAAGCGGAAAATCTTAAAAAAATTTTCCTAGGGAAAGCACCAGTCTGTTAACCCTGGCGCTGCTTGTGCTTTTGAGTTCCGGTACAAATAACCATCACCCTGCCATGACGACGAATCACACGGCATTTGTCACACATTTTTTTGACTGAGGCTCTAACCTTCATAATGGTGAGTCTCTATGAATCTGCAAACTTAAATCTTACTATATCGTTCAATTTAATGCTGCTTCAATTCGATTCGCGACCACATCAATAGTTGCATCTCCTTGAATAATCTTAAGCAAACCTTGATGTGAATAATGCTCTATTAAAGGTGCTGTCTTTTCACGATAAACCTCTAGTCGATGCCTGATAACACCTTCATTATCATCTGATCGTCCACGAGAAAGAAGTCGCTCTATAAGAATTTGATTATCCAATTCAATCAAAAGAACCAATTCAATCGATTGGCCAATTTTTTCCAATAATGGTTGCAATGACTCAGCTTGCTGAAGGTTCCTAGGGAATCCATCTAGCAACCATCCTTGATCTTGTCCATCTAATTTTTTTTCAACAATTGATAAAACAATAGAATCACTGACTAGTTCTCCTTTGTTCATTATTAATTCAGCCTGTTGTCCTAACGCTGATCCTGCAGAAACTTCTGCACGTAATAAATCGCCCGTCGACAGATGCAAAAGTCCATTGGTTTTACATAAAATGTCTGCCTGAGTTCCCTTCCCAGCGCCAGGGGGGCCAAGAAAAAGCAACCTTTTTTTCATTACACAATTAAATAAATACCCAATAAAACTTTAAAAGATTTATTGCCGAACTAGGCCCTCATATCTCTGAGAAATTACATATGTCTGAACCTGTTTTGCAGTATCTATAGCCACTCCAACCAAAATCAATAAAGAAGTTGCGCCTAATCCTTGAAATGTTTGAACATTTGTAGCTCTTTCAACTGCAGCAGGAATAATTGCAACCGAACCAAGAAACAGCCCCCCTAACAGAGTCAAACGATTTTGCACACTAGAAAGATAATTTGCTGTTGCGCTCCCAGGCCTTACTCCAGGAATAGCGACTCCTCCACGTTTGAGATTTGCTGAAATATCAATAGGGTTAATTGTTAATGAAGCATAAAAATATGCAAAGCCTAAAATTAATGCAAAGAAAGTTAATGCATATGGCCAAGGATTAGAAGCTCCTGGATTTAATGCACTAGCAGCTTTAATCAAAAGTGGGTTTTTAGTAATATTAGCAATGGTGATTGGAAGAAATATTAATGCTGAGGCAAAAATAATTGGCATTACTCCACCAGCATTCAATTTCAAGGGAAGATAACTTTGTCTATTTGGCAAAAGAGCTGTTCCACCTATTTGTCTTTTTGCACTGACAATAGGGATTCTTCTAGCTCCTTCCTGAACAAAAATAATTCCTACTATTGTTATTAAAAAAACCATTAATAATACAATTATTCCTACCACATCAGTTCTATCTCCTGTCTGAGCTTTCTCAATAGTTGAGCTTAATGCTTTTGGAAGAGTGGCAACAATATTCAAAAAAATAACTAACGATGCCCCCTGTCCTATTCCCTTTTCAGTAATAATTTCACTTAGCCACATTACGACCATAGATCCAGTCACTAATGCAAGTGCAGTTTGAACAACAAATGTCGATTCAGAAAGACTTTCAATTGCATAATTTCTGAGTACTAATGCAAAAACTATGCTTTGAGCTAAACCCCAACCTAAAGCAACATAACGTGTGATTTGCGCAATTTTTCTCCTTCCAGCTTCTCCTTCATTTTTTTGCAAATCCTCTAACTGAGGCAAGGCAGCTGTTAGCAACTGAATAATTATAGAAGCATTAATAAAAGGCAATATGCCTAAAGCAAAAATACCAAGTGTCGATATTCCTCCTCCTGTAAAAATATCAAGGAAGCCAAGTAATTGGCCTCCTTGCTCAATAAAGCTCTTAAAAGCCTCTCTATCTATTCCTGGTAAAGGGATATAAATGCCAAGTCGGATCAGCAATAGCAAAGTCAAGGTTGTAAGAACCCTTCCTCTCAGTTCCGCGTTAAGTAATAACTGAGTTATTACTTCCCCCGCACTTGGATTTCTGCCACGACTAACTAACATTTATAGGATTAATTAAATGAATTAGTTTGCTTGCTCAATTAAATAATAAATGAGAATTGATAATAATGGCTATAAAAAATTCAAATTATTTGATATCTAAAAGCTTTCACAAGTTCCGCCTGCTTTTTCAATCTTACTTTTAGCAGAAGCAGTAAATGCTGCCGCTTCAACTTTAAGCTTTTTAGTCAGTTTTCCATTACCTAGAATTTTTAAAGGATATTTTGGTTTAGAAAGAATCTTAGCTTTCACTAAAGAATCAATATTTACAGTACTGCCTTCTTCTAAATCATTTAAGGCAGAGACATTGATAATAGTGAAGCATTTTTGATTAATTATCTCAAAATGCTTTTGTTTAGGAACCCTTCTATAAAGAGGCATTTGCCCCCCTTCAAATCCTGGACGAGTAGGTCGACCTGAGCGGGATTTTTGTCCTCTCATACCAAAACCACAACTAGCTCCTTGTCCAGCAGCTATTCCTCTACCCTTTCTAAGCTTCCTCTTGCGAGAACCTGTTTGTGGTTTTAAAGAATCAAGTGACAATTTCATTAGTCTTAAGAATAAATTTGTTCAAGGGAGATCCCTCTTTCTTTTGCTGTAGCTTTATGAGTTCTAAGCTCAGATAAAGCAACCATAGCTGCTCTGGCATTATTTAAAGGGGTCTTACTTCCTAGTCTTTTAGCTAAAACATTTTTAATACCTGCAAGTTCTAATACCGTTCGAATAGAACCTCCAGCAATTACCCCTGTACCAGGTGCCGCTGGTCGAATCAAAACACTTGCTGCGCCATCCCTACCATTAGACAAAGTAGGAATAGAACTATTGCGAGTTAATGGAACCCTGACCAAATGTTTTTTACCATCAGCTACTCCCTTCCTTACAGCTCCTATAACATCTCCAGCTTTACCAACTCCAACACCAACTTGTCCTCGTTCATTCCCTACAACAATAATTGCCCGAAAACTCATCTTCTTACCACCTTTAACAGTTTTGGAAACACGCCTAATTTGAACCACCCTTTCTTGCCATTCCGAGTCTCTTTCCTGGCCACGGCGATCACCTCTTCGACCACGACGGTCGCCTCTTCCTCTTCGATTCTCCTGGTGTCCATCCGAAGATTTACCAGCACTTGATCCTGTGTCTTTATTCTTTGATTGTGATTTAGTGTCAGTCATAATTTAAGCAGAAATCAAAATTTTAGGCCTGCTTCTCGGGCAGCTTCTGCTAAGGCTTTTATTCTACCGTGATAGATGTTTCCCCCCCTATCAAAAACAACTTGTTGTATCCCTTTAGCTAGAGCTCGCTGTGCAACAAGTTCGCCCACAGCAGTTGATGCATCACAACTGCTTCCATCAGCTTTCAGAGATGAACGTAGATCTTTATCAAGAGTTGAAGCAGCACACAAAGTATTTTGAGCATCATCATCAATTACCTGAGCATAAATATGATTATTCGAGCGAAAGACAGTCAATCTTGGCCTTGAATTAGTGCCAGATAAGTTCCTCCGAAGTCTTTTATGACGCTTCTGAGTCTGTTGTTTGCGAGAAATCGTAGGCATTTTTAAAAAATCAAAGAAAAAATTAAGAAGGCTATTTCTTGCCTGACTTACCAGCTTTTCTAATTATTCGTTCACCTTCAAATTTTATACCTTTACCTTTATAAGGTTCTGGCGGACGAATTGCTCGAATCTTTGCAGCCTCATTACCTACAAGTTCCTTATCTACCCCAGAGACAGTAACTTTCGTATTATTTTCAACTGCAAAAGTTATGCCTGTAGGAGGTACAACCTCAACAGGATGACTATATCCAGCACTTACCACTAAAGTTTTCCCTTTTACTTGAGCTCTTGAACCTACTCCTACGATTTCCAATTTTCTTGTATATCCCTTGGTTACTCCTTCTACCATATTGGCCACTAAGCTTCGACATAAACCATGTCTCTCTCGACAAAGTCTTTTCTCACTAACAGGGGAAATAACAAGTGAATTTTCAATATGACTGATATTTACCCCCTCTGGAAGAGTTCGTCTAAGCTCACCTTTAGGCCCCTTAATAGTTACAGAAAGACCTTGAAGAGTAACTTCTACTTTATCTGGGACAGAAATAGGTTTTTTACCAATACGAGACATGACTAAAACTCCAAATTAATAGACATAACAGAGGACTTCTCCTCCTACACCTTGTTTCCGGGCATCTCGATCACTCATAACACCCTTAGAAGTTGAAACAATAGCAACTCCTAGTCCACCGAGAACTTTTGGTAAGCCTCGGGTGTTTTTATAAATTCTCAGACCAGGTTTACTAACCCTTTGCATAGAGCGAATAATAGGATGGCGATGTTTGCCGCTGTACTTCAATTCAAGTACCAATTGCTTTCTAATCCCTTCTCCTTCTTCACTTATCTCCGCAATAAATCCCTCTTTTTGAAGAACTTTCGCAATGCTATGTGACATCCTTGAAGCAGGGATACGAGTTTTCTGATGTCTCTTTTCACTCGCATTACGAATGCGGGTGAGCATATCTGAAATTGGATCGTGATTAGCCATAGTGTTCTGTTTATAGAATTCAGTTACTTCGGAAAGGCATTCCCATTTCAGAGAGGAGAGCTTTACCCTCTTCATCAGAACGAGCACTAGTAACTATCGTTATGTCCATACCTCTGATTGAATCGACTTTATCAAAAGAAATTTCTGGAAAAATAAGCTGTTCTCTTACACCAAGTGTGTAATTACCACGTCCATCAAAACTCTTAGAACTCACTCCTCGAAAGTCTCTTATTCTAGGTAAAGCTAGGTTTATTAGTCGTTCTAAGAAAGCGTACATACGATCTCCCCTAAGAGTCACAGCACAACCGACAGGCATTCCCTGACGAATTTTAAAACCAGCAATTGCTTTCTTAGCCCTAGTTACCAGAGCTTTTTGACCAGTAATTATTGCCATTTCAGAAAGAGAAGCTTCTAATGCCTTCGAGTTGGTAGCTGCCTCACCTAGTCCTCTATTAACGGTGACCTTCATCACTTGAGGAACTTGATGGACATTAGATAGACCTAAATCCTTGAGAAGCTTTGGCCTAATTGTCTCTCGATAGCGCTTTTTAAGTGACATAAGTTGGTGAAAGATTGATTCTGGAATTGATCAGAATGCGAAAAGGAGAAAAGGTAGGGAAGAGGAGGAATAAAAGAAAAATTTGAAAATGAACTGGTGAGTTAATCAAGTAACTCCCCAGTCTTTTTCAATCGTCGTTTCTTCGTACCATCTTTATCTACAAAAATCTCTACTCTACTTGCAACTTTTTTAGAAGTTGAATAAACCATTACTTTAGAAGCATGCAAAGCAGCTTCTTCAGTCACAATTCTTCCTGACTCTCCCTCTTGAGTTGGCTTTACATGACGAGTTCGGAGATTTACGCCTTGAACTATCACACGATTCTCGTCAGGCAAAGTTTTCAGAACTTCTCCCGTCTTGCCTTTATCTTTTCCATTAATTACTTGGACTGTATCGCCTTTTCGAATACGCATTTTTATGCGCAGGTGAGTTTTGTTTTTTTGAGGAACATTAAGCATTTAAATCACCTCCGGAGCAAGTGAAACAATTTTTGTAAAATTCTTATCGCGTAATTCTCTTGCAACAGGTCCAAAGACACGAGTTCCTCTTGGATTTTTATCATCATTAATCAAAACTGCAGCATTATCATCAAAACGAATTGAATTTCCAGTCTCACGACGCATAGTTTGCTTTGTTCGAACTACAACAGCCTTCACAACATCTGATTTCTTAACACTCATATTTGGCATAGCATCTTTAACTGCAGCAACAATGACATCACCTACATGGGCATAACGACGATTAGAACCAAGAACGCGAATACACTGAAGCCTTTTAGCTCCACTGTTATCAGCAACAGTTAGAAAAGTTTCTTGCTGAATCATTTGACCGCCTCCTTAGACTTCATGCCTTTACTAATTATCTCAGAAACAGACCAGCGTTTTTGAGCACTAATAGGCCTTGTTTCTTGAATTCTTACCCTGTCACCGACCATGCAGTGATTATCTTCATCATGAGCTTTATATCGAGTAGTTCGGCTAACTGTTTTTTGGTAAATAGGATGAGGGAATCTATTCACAACAGCCACAACGACTGTTTTATCCATCTTGTCGCTAACAACAGTGCCAACTCGTTCCTTTAGTGCCATGGTTTGTAATGTGATAATCAAGATGAAGTTTTAGAGCGATTTCGCTCTGATTGAACCGTTAAGAGTTGAGCTAACTCAATACGAGCCTCTTTGAAACGGTGAGTTTTATTCAACTGCCTAATAGCTTGTTGAAAACGAAGATCAAAAAGTTCCCGTCGTAACCCATCGATCTTTTCAGTAATATCAGCATCAGTAAACTTTCGTACCTCTGCTGTATCTGGTCTAGCCATCATCAAGTCTCCAAAGTAGGGGTTGATGCAGTAGAAGCATCAGTGGATTGCTGCCCTTCCAATTTCACAAAGTTAGTTTTAATAGGAAGTTTGTATTGTGCAAGTCGCATAGCTTCTTTTGCTATTTCTTCAGTAATTTCCTCTCCGCCCATTTCAAATAAAATTCGACCAGGCTTCACCACTGCAACCCAAAACTCAGGATTACCTTTTCCCGAGCCCATGCGCGTTTCAGCAGGTCTCATTGTCACAGGTTTATCTGGGAAAATCCTGATCCAAATTTGACCACCTCTCTTAACGTAACGAGTCATTGCTCTTCGGCTTGCTTCAATCTGACGAGAAGTGATCCAACCGCATTCTTGAGCTTGCAAAGCA
>CACILY010000023.1 GCA_902587615.1 uncultured Prochlorococcus sp. | reverse complement strand
AGGGGTTGAAGGGAGCAAACTCTGGATTGAGGCAGCCGCTAATTCTTTCAACATCGATCAGAATTTAGTAGCTTCTACCTTAGAACCTTTAATTTTGCGAGCTCGCAAAGCTATAGCACCATACAAAGAAAAGCTTACTGGCAAAAAACTATTTCTATTGCCTGAATCGCAATTGGAAATTCCTCTTGCACGTTTTCTAAACAGAGAATGTGGAATGGAGATTATCGAAGTTGGGACTCCTTATTTAAATAGAGAGATGATGAGTCCTGAGATAGATCTACTTCCAGAAAACACTCGAATTATTGAAGGACAACATGTAGAGAAACAGCTCGATCGAGTTAGGGAAGCACATCCAGATCTCGTTGTCTGCGGAATGGGACTTGCTAATCCCCTTGAAGCTGAGGGAATTTCAACAAAATGGTCTATTGAAATGGTTTTCAGCCCAATTCACGGAATAGACCAAGCATCTGATCTTGCAGAACTTTTCTCAAGACCTCTTCATCGGCACGACCTTTTAAACACAAAGCAACTCTCAAAAGTTTGAACTCATGGAATTAACTCTTTGGACATATGAAGGACCGCCTCATATCGGTGCAATGAGAATTGCCTCGTCCATGAAAGGTGTTCATTACGTATTGCATGCCCCTCAAGGCGATACATATGCAGATCTACTTTTCACAATGATTGAAAGGCGTGGGCAAAGGCCACCTGTAACCTATACAACTTTTCAAGCGAGAGACCTAGGAGGTGATACTGCCGAATTAGTTAAAGGTCATATTCATGAAGCAGTAGAAAGATTTAAACCTCAAGCTCTTCTTGTTGGAGAAAGTTGCACTGCGGAATTAATTCAAGATCAGCCAGGCTCATTAGCGAAAGGGATGGGATTTGATATTCCTGTTGTTAGCCTCGAACTTCCTGCTTATAGCAAAAAAGAAAACTGGGGCGCAGCAGAGACTTTCTATCAATTAGTTAGAAGTTTGCTATCTAACCTTTCTGAAACCTCCTCAGAACACAATCCGACTGCATGGAAAGGACAAGGGAGAAGACCAAAGGTCAACTTATTAGGACCTTCACTTCTTGGATTCAGATGTAGAGATGATGTCTTAGAAGTCCAGAAAATACTTGGCCAACATGGAATTGATATCAATGTAGTCGCCCCTCTTGGAGCTAATCCTGCTGATCTAATAAGAATTCCTCAAGCAGATATAAATGTTTGCCTATACCCAGAGGTGGCTGAATCAACTTGTATTTGGCTTGAACGAAATTTCGGGATGCCATTCATCAATATTCCTCCTATTGGTATAGGAGCTACTAATGACTTCCTTAAAGCAATTCATGAAATTCTTGGAAAGGATATACCAAATCCAAATGAAGAAGAAAAGCAGTCAAGACTTCCTTGGTATTCAAAATCTGTTGACTCAAATTATTTAACAGGAAAAAGGGTGTTCATTTTTGGTGATGGCACCCATGTTCTCGCGGCAGCAAGAATCGCTGACGAAGAACTTGGATTTGAAGTTGTAGGGATTGGAACCTATAGCCGAGAAATGGCTAGAAAAGTTCGTTCTGCCGCGAAAGGCCTTGGACTAGAAGCTCTAATAACCAATGACTACCTGGAAGTAGAAGCAGCCATTAAAGAAACAGCTCCTGAGCTAGTTCTTGGCACCCAGATGGAAAGACACAGCGCAAAACGCCTTGGTGTGCCGTGTGCCGTGATAAGTACTCCCATGCATGTTCAAGACGTTCCAGCAAGGTATAGCCCTCAAATGGGCTGGGAGGGAGCCAACGTAATTTTTGACGACTGGGTTCATCCATTAATGATGGGACTTGAAGAACATTTAATTGGAATGTTTCGCCATGATTTTGAATTTACTGATGGGCATCAAAGCCACCTTGGCCACCTTGGTGGACATACAAACAAAAGCGAAGCCGAATCAACAAATGTTCCTGCTATAAAAATCAACTCTGATGAGTCAGACGATCATCTTCCTCGATGGACATCGGAAGGGGAGTCAGAATTAGCAAAGATACCTTTCTTTGTACGTGGCAAGGTCCGCAGGAATACTGAAAAATATGCTCTTCAAGCTGGCTGTAGAGAAATCAACGGAGAAACCTTGCTCGACGCAAAAGCTCACTTCACATCCTAGGCATTAGCACAAAAGTCTGAAAAGAGATGAGTATTAACACTTAATAAGGGGCTTATATGTTAAAAACTTGATTTTTCATTGTTATAAGTTAGACGGAATGTATCGAATTACGCAAACATTTACCAACGGCTCATCAGCCTGCTTGAATGTAATTAAATCCCTTGCATGAAGGTAATTAATGACTTCGACCTTGAATCGTCATGAAGACGGCGAAGGCAGCGTACAAGTTAAACAAGACCCAAAAGTTCACATTCAAGAAGGTGCGCTAGTAATCGCTGTCTATGGGAAAGGTGGTATTGGCAAATCAACTACATCGTCAAATCTCTCTGCAGCATTTTCAAAATTAGGGAAAAAGGTTCTGCAAATTGGCTGTGATCCTAAGCATGACAGCACCTTTACTCTGACTCACAAGATGGTACCGACTGTGATCGATATCCTCGAAGAGGTCGACTTTCACAGCGAAGAGCTTAGACCAGAAGATTTTATGTTTAAAGGATATAACGGAGTCCAATGTGTAGAGAGTGGTGGACCTCCAGCCGGGACAGGCTGTGGTGGATATGTAACTGGTCAAACAGTAAAACTTTTAAAAGAGCACCATCTTCTAGAAGACACCGATGTAGTTATTTTTGATGTATTAGGCGATGTTGTATGTGGAGGATTTGCAGCTCCATTGCAACATGCAAATTACTGTTTAATCGTTACTGCAAATGATTTTGATTCAATTTTTGCAATGAATCGAATCGTTGCAGCAATAAACGCCAAAGCAAAAAACTATAAAGTTCGCCTAGGTGGAGTCGTTGCTAATCGTTCCGCTGAATTGGATCAAATAGATAAATTCAATGCTCGAACTGGTCTTAGAACAATGGCACATTTTAAGAATGTGGATGCAATTCGTAGATCTAGGCTGAAAAAGTGCACAATTTTTGAGATGGAAGATGCAGAAGATGTAAGAGAAGTACAGAACGAATATTTATCGCTTGCAAAAAATATGCTCGAGAATGTTGAGCCACTGGAAGTAGAGCCCCTTAAAGACCGAGAAATATTTGACCTACTTGGATTTGATTGATAAACGATTGATAAAGCTACAAATTATAATAACTATCTTAATCCGACTAATGTCATAGATAAGTCCCAGACTTTCTTTGAAATCACTGGGTCTGTAGCTCTTTCTGATAATTGTTGAGAAAATTGCTCCCTATTCTTTTGCTGTCTATTTCCCCAGCTCCAATGCACTCCAGATATCCCAAACTCAGGATCAGCAACTACTTGCGCGACTCTTAATCCAGCAAGGTTTTGACTAACAAAACCACCTGTAATGAACTTTTGAAACAAAGGGAAAAGCCATTGAAAAATTTTTGGAGTATTTTTGAAAAGCTTAGTATTAGCAACACATCCAGGGTATAAAGAACTAAAAACTATAGCCGAATCCTTATAACGTCTATGCAGTTCTTGAGTTGTAATCATATTACAAAGCTTGCTGTCCTTATAAGCCTTACCAGGTTTAAAACGTTTTCCACTAGCCATACTAATTGGATCATGGAAACCATTCTCGAACCCTGAAAGATCTCCTAAATCAGCAGGAGCTGGGATTGGGATTTTCCCTCCAAGCTCCTTAAGATTTGCCGTTACTGTTCCAAGAATTACAACTCTAGGATGCTCAATCCCCCAAGAACTTCCACCCCAAACTGGTCGTTTTGATTTTCGTAAATTATCTAAGAGAAGCTGAATCAAAAGAAAATGACCAAAATGATTTGTAGCCATAGATATTTCATATCCTTGAGCCGATCTTTTTGGTTTTTTAAGACGAGGAAGATATACAGCTGCATTGCAAACCAATGCATCCAAAGGTGTCTCTAATGAGCCAAGTATTTTTTCAACGAATTGTCTAACACTTTCTAAATCACCCAAATCAAGATAGAGATGTTCAAGCTGCCTAGTTTTCCCAAATGGTAATCCTAATTTTACTGCTGCCGCTTCGGCCCTTAAGGGTGAGCGATTAGCTGTAATTACTCTCCAACCTTTTTCTAACAAGGCTTTAGTTGCATATAATCCAACTCCTGATGTTGTACCAGTAATAAGAGCTGTTCCTGGAGCCGCCTGAAATGAAGCCATTGTTTTTACTGCCAGAACTCTTGATTCTCATCAAGCGTGGACGAGAAACTATCTTAAAACTGATTTAGGCCTCTTATTCAATGCCAAATGACCCTGACACTATTTGGAGCAATCCATTGATCCTGGTCATCCATTAAACGCATCTCACCCCCGATAGTAAATAGTCGATCAAATCGCAAATTCAATTGATCTAATTTTTGTGATTCAAGCTCTAGTGCAGATATGAGCTCCATATGCCGTCTTAATCTTTGATGTGATGAAAAGCCTAATTTAACTAAGCTGGCGCTGAGAATTGAAAGCAAACCAATCTTCATTACTAAAGTAATAAGGCTATACATGTATTCTCTTTTCTGCTCTTGCAACTGAAGTGATGCAGCTACTGAAACAGCATCAAGTTTTTGTGTAGCCACATAGGACTTACTCTTATGATTGCTGAAATTATCGACTTTCCTTCTACTTGAAAAAGCCTTTTTGGTGATTACTGGTTTAGACAATATTTATTTATAATTACCTTGCTTGTAGCGTAAACAAACAGATCTGCCAATAGATCAACAAAACATTAATTAACTATCTCTCAAATTGACTCCCAATTTAGGTGCAAGTAATCCAGAATTTACGACAAGCCTCAAAGAGCTCCCAACCAAATCAAAATCTAATGACAATTCCATGAAAGTACTAAGGAAAGACGATTTACTTTTATTACTCTTAAAAGAAAAGAGCTAATGAGAGATTTGATAAAACCCTTTACCAATTGGAGCAATATATAAGAATGAGGTTCAATATATTAAATCAAATTTTCAATTCATCATTTAGATAGTTAACCCAAAAATGATAAGAGCCTCAAACCATTTACCAAATTCATCTCAACGAGGATATTTTCTAGAACCTCTTGCACTAGATGGACCTAAACAAATGGCACTAGATGTTCTTTTACTTGAAGAAATGATTGAAGAATTAAATTTTTCCATGGCAATTCGTTTTTATACATGGAAAGGTGCCTGGCTATCAATAGGAAAAAATCAACACTATATTCCTCAAAGGTGGCTAGAACTTGCGAAAAGAAAGAAAGTAAAACTTGTAAAAAGACCAAGTGGAGGAAGTGCAGTCTTACATAGTGGAGGTTTGACTTATTCCTTAATTTGGAATTCACCTCCTAAAAAGAGGCAAGAGGCTTATGTGCAAGCGAGTCAATGGATTATAAAAAGTTTTTCGGAACTAGGAATACCATTATTGTTTGGCAATCAAGCTACCAGTATTCAAAGAGAAAATTGTTTTTCTACTGCTAGTGCAGCAGACCTAATTGATACTAATGGTCAAAAAAGAATTGGGAGTGCACAACTTTGGAGAAGAGGCAAACTTTTACAGCATGGAGAAATCCTTTTAAATCCTCCTTCTTCTCTCTGGTTCGAAATCTTTCAAGAAGAGGTCCCTCAGCTAAATAACCTTAAGTTAAAAGGTAAATCATTAGAAGGCTTCTTCTTAGATTCAATAGCAAAATCTTGGCCAGAGATAAAATGGGAAAAAAGAAATTTATCGACAACTGATTACAACAAAGTAATCGAGAAATCTAAAGATTACTTCTTTGAACTTAATTCATAACTTTCTTCTACTAATCCTGATGAAATCATTGAGTCAACAATTTGCGGCAATGCCATTCCTAGCGGATAGATGTTTTTCTTTTCTGCTATGTTAAGAAGTTTCTCAGGAATATTTAGACCAATCTTCTTCAAAACTGATTCACCAGCATTAATCCTATCAAATGTGCCGATAGGAAGACCCGCGAGATTCATTACTAACAATTGAGCATGAGGAGTTTTCTCTAAAAGTAAAACTGCCTTCCACAATGGATCTTTCTGAGATATAGAGGGCAAGTTTTCTAAAGGAGTCAAATAGTCACCTACTAGATAACTATCCCAATGTTGAACTGGTAATTCTTTCAAAGTTTTAACTGTTATATATCCAAGTGATCTGCCTTCTTTATAAACTAGATTCCACATAGGTCCTGACTCTAACTCAATCAGACTGTCATCTAATTCACTAAACTTTCTTAAAGTCAAATCTGATTCAAGAATTCGGTATTTTCTCCCATATAAATTTTCAACTTTCAAATCACATAAAGCTTTTTGAAAAGTAAGCATTTGGTCCTGAGAACGTGAAGACATTATTCCAAACCATCCAAGAATGATAAGCCACAGACCAGCTAAACCTCCTCCACTAAAACAAATCCAAGTACCAAAGAAAATTGAAGCCAATGAAAAAAACCGGCCTGAATTAGTTGCCACTTTGATACCTTTTCTTTGACTTCCAGTAAAATGCCAAACCAAAGATTTAAGAATAATTCCTCCATCTAATGGAAGCCCTGGCAACAAATTAAAGATCGCAATTACAAGATTTAAAGAACCTAGTTGTTTGAATAAATTAGAAATAATTGGATCATCAAAAACCAATATCTGAACTGAACCAAGTAATAATAATGAAATAACGAAACTTACTAAGGGTCCGGCCAATGCGACTCGAAAGCAAGCCATAGGCGTTGAGCATTCCCTCTCAACTTTTGCAATGCCTCCTAAAAAGAATAGTGTGATGCTACGAACTTTTACCCCTTCATGAATAGCCATCAAAGAATGACCAAGTTCATGAAGGAGTACAGATAAAAACAATAAAAAAGATGTTATAAACCCTATCGTCCAACTTAACAATAAGGGTAATTGATAAAGATTAGAATTAGAGATTTGCTCTTGGGCTGACCATGCGAAAATAAAAAATATGACTAGCCAACTAGAATGAATCCTCACTGGGATGCCTTTTACCTTAAACAACTCCCAATTTTCCAAGTCCTTTCCTCCTGATTAACTATCAAATAATCAAAGATTAATCCTAAAAAACCTCCCTTATATGAACTTAACGATAAGTCCAAAAAGATCCACAGCAGTAAAAATCTGTGGAATCACAAAAATCGACCAAGCTATAACCATCTGCTCAATGGGAGTCAATGCAATTGGAGTAATTGGAGTAAAAGAATCACCTCGTTTTTTAGAGTCTGCCCAAAGAAGAAAATTATTTCAAGAAGTCATTAATACAAATCTAAAAATCGAAAGGGTCTTAGTCGTCGCAGATATAAACGATGATGAAATCGCCGAAATAGCAGCTTTTTCAGGACAACCCTCAATCATTCAACTCCATGGGAGTGAATCTCCAGAGAGATGCAAATTTCTTCAAAAAAAATACCCGATGTTCAAATGGTGGAAAGCTTTTCAAATTCGTAACGAGAAGAATCTCTCCTTAATAAAAAGCTATGAGAAAGCTGTTGATGCATTTTTGCTAGATGCATGGAGTATTGACAAAAGAGGAGGAACTGGCAAGAGGATTCCTATTGAATGGCTAAAAGATACAAAATTCAAGATCCCATGGTGGCTAGCCGGAGGGATATCAAAAGAGTGGGTTCTTGAATCGTTAGACAAAATAAATCCTTATGGAATAGATGCCTCAAGCAAGTTAGAGAAATCACCAGGTATTAAAGACCTAACAAAAGTAAAGGCATTAATTGAATCTGTTAGGAATTAAATTGTGAAGATAAAAACATTCATGGTCAACAATCTATTCAGAGTTAACTTTATTAATTATTTAAAATATGTTATTTTAAATACTCTCATACAAAAGAAGAGTGAGTTGTTAAAATAAATCAAAAGGCTCCAGCAGCTGGCATAAGAGTTAAGTCTTCAATGATTTGATTCTCAGGCTGCTGAGCCAAAGAAAGAAGCTGATATGCAACTTGCTCAACAGATAACATTGAATCTCTATTGAAATCAGCTTGAACAGTATCAGTATCCCAAATTGAAGTATTTACTGAACCAAGTGTAATAGTGCAAGCTCTTATTGAATTTAGTCTCTCCTCCTCAGCAAGACATTTAGTAAAACTAGCTAAGGCAGCTTTAGTCATGCAATAAGCTCCCCATTGAGGGAAAGCATTTCGTGCAGCATGACTACTGACATTAATAATCAAACCACCTTTACCTCTCATTAGAGGGACAACTTTCTTGCAAACTTGAAAAACACTTGTCAGATTCATTTGTATGATCCATTGCCAACTTTCTAATTTCATAGATAACAAATCTCCTGTCCAAGCCACCCCAGCGTTATTAATCAGAACTGTTGGTATTAATCCTTTACCTAATAATTCATGGATTCTTTTATCAATTTGAAAAGGGTCAGAAAGATCTAATGAAACATAGAAAATCTTGCTTGGAGTGTCTTTCAACTCTTCCTCTAAGGATTTCAATGATTCTTCATCACGAGCAATAAGCAATAGGTCCCATCCAGCTTGAGCAAAAACCTTGGCGGCACCCCTACCAATTCCTCTTGATGCCCCTGTAATTAGAACTGTTGACAAATTAATTTCTTCAGATGTTAAAAATGACTTTAATCCTAAACATTCATTTCAGTTCCAAGAGAAGTCGGATCTAAAAATTTACCCATTTCTCTGAATTTGTTATACCTTTGATTTCTGAGTTCTTCAGGTGACAATTTCAATAATTGATCTAAGTGCTTTTGAATTGCTTCTTTAAGTACATTTCCTGCCTGTAATGGTGCCCAATTATTCCCTCCTGCAGGCTCTTCTAAGACCTCATCAACTATTCCTAATTTCAACAAGTCATCTCCTGTAATTTTCAATGCAGCTGCTGCATCAGGAGCCTTCCCTGCATCCCTCCAAAGGATAGAAGCACATGCCTCAGGGCTCGCAACTGTGTAAACACTATGCTCAAACATCAGCAATCTATCCGCGACACCAATACCTAAAGCCCCACCAGAGCCTCCCTCTCCGATAACAGTCGCAATAATCGGAACCCTCAGTCGAAACATTTCACGAAGATTGACAGCGATAGCTTCTCCTTGTCCTTGCTCTTCAGCGAGTAAGCCTGCATAAGCTCCTGGAGTATCAATAAAAGTCAAAATCGGTAATCTAAAACGATCAGCATGATTCATTAAACGAAGAGCCTTGCGATACCCTCCAGGTTTTGCCATTCCAAAATTTCTTGCGACATTTTCTTTTGTGTCTCGTCCTTTCTGTTGACCTATTAAAAGTACTGAATAATCTCCTATCCTCCCAATCCCTCCAATAAGAGCCTGATCATCATTCCCATATCTATCCCCATGAAGCTCTACCCAGTCATCGCAGAACATCTGAATATAATCTAGTGTGCTTGGACGCTGAGGGTGTCTAGCAACTTGAATTTTTTGAGCAGGGGTAAGTGATTGAAAGATTTCTTGCCTTCTTCTAGTTGCCAACGTTTCCAGCTGAAGTAACTGTTGACTTACATCAACTTCAGAATCACGAGCAAGCTGACGAATTTGCTCAATTTGTTTTTCTAATTCAACAAGAGGTTTTTCAAACTCAAGTAAATAACGGCGGGCCATAAGAAAGCAATATCAAACGATAGCAGTTGGAGGATTTGAATTTAATCCAACAGCAGAAAAGCCATGCCTAAGAGAAGCTTGACCAATGAAATCCATTTTTTCAAGAGTGATGTTATTCCTTCCCCAACTAAAATTAGTATGACACCCTTCAAATTCAAGAATCATCGCTTCAGCAAAACAAGCAAACATTTCTCTTTGAGGCCTTTCCATCTCTGCCAATTGCATCATGTTCCAGCCTATATCTTCAAAAAATTCAACGATCCCGCCTTTTAATACATGAAGTCCATTACCTGAGAACCTTTCATCTAAGTTTTTAGGATATCCACCATCAATCATTAGACATGGATTAGGTAGCTTCGAAGAATCTATTTCCAAATTTTTAGGCATACTTGCAACCCAAACAACAATATCTGCCTCGGGTAAAGCTTCTTCTAAAGAAAGAATTCTTCCTCCCTGCAATTCTTTCTGCAGATCAATTAAAGGCTGCTGCTGTCTTGCTACTAATAAAATCTCAGCTACACCAGTTCTATTAGACAACCACCTACAAACAGCACTACCTATGTCTCCAGTAGCTCCTACAACAGCAACTTTCGACTTCTTAGGATCAATACCCACTAAAGGAGCATTCTTCTCTAATTGTCTGCATATCACCCAAGCAGTATGAGTATTGCCGGTTGTAAAGCGTTCCCAATTAAGAGTGGTGTTCCTTACTTGCTTATTTTGAAGAAGATTGAAATTCTCAAAAATAATGGAAGTAAAGCCACCTAGAGCAGTAATGTTTATTCCTTTTTTTTGAGCAAGTTCCATTGCATTAAGAACCTTCCTTCTTGCGGTCTTAAAACGTGAAAGCATCTCTGGAACAAAACACGAGTCAATATAAGCTCCCTCAATTTTCTTCCCAATCGCACTTACAACATTTACATGCTCGACAAGCTGAGGAGGGGCAGTGCACCAAACATCCAAGTCTCCTTCTGCAATATGGTCAAAGCCCAACTCCATAGCCTTTCGTCGGGCATCTTTAAAACTTGTTGAATGACCAATTAATCCAAACATGTCCAATCGAGTAACTTAAATAAGGAACCAAAGGTCCATCCAAGGTCTCGAAGACTAGTTCACCATGTTGTAAAAGAACAGGTTTTTACTTATCTAGTAACTCTGTTAATAAAAAAATTACTACTAATAGTCCTCTCTAATCACTGATCAAACTACTGCTGCCAGTGCCATACGAGCAATTTCACGATTATCTAGACCAATTTCCACAAGAGTATCCTGATAAGCAATCATAAATTCTTCCATCAATTCTTCCCTATCCATCTGCATAACCTCTGCATCTTTAGCAACTTCATCCAACATTGATTTAATTAAAGGTAGATTCTCCTTATTGGCTTGAATTAATTCTTGTTTACAGCCTTCTAAGTTTGACTTAAGCCATTCTTGGCCATAATTCAAATGCAAGTACTCGTCTTTCACAACTCCTTCAGTAATTTTCTTAGCAAATGGATCTGCAACACGTATATAAACGTTGTAAGCCGAGATAGCAAAAGCCTCTATAAGGATTGCTTGAATAAGCAAACAAGTTGTCAGCTTTTCTTCGGCTAAAGCTTTTTGAAAATTCCCATGTAACTTTGAAAAGAATTTCTTAGCAAAAGGCATATCAGCCGTAACTCCAAGATTTTTCCCACAAGCAGTAAAGCCTCTCATGTGTTTCATCTCCATGACCGCAAGCTTTTTTAATTCAGCCGCATTGTCTGGAACCAATGTTCCTAAAGAAATATAATTATCGTAGGCTTCTTTCTCTCCTTCAATAACTATTGCATTAATTCTGCTATAGGCATCTTTATATTCATCTGTCGTGAAATCTGGAAGAGTGGCCAAACTCCCATTAACACCATCAAGAACAGCGACCTCGCTGGAAGCTAAAGGTGACATGGATTTTTAAAAAACAATCAATGTCGATGATTTTACCTAATTAATCGCAAAATGGTTGTCCAGTTAGTACTACTTAGTGCTTAAAAACATTATTTTTATTAAACCAAAGGCCAATCACTTTCCATTAAATTAGAAAAAAGACCTGTCCAATGCTCTATTAATGCTTTTTCCAAGTTTTTCCCAAGCATAGTATTTGCATTGCTGCTATCTCCAATAACACCAGTATGACTTAAATCTTTAGTAAGCCAGGCGCAAGGAGCAGCCCCTTCTAAACTCCATCCCTTAGGAACATTTGAGATGTTATTGGTCTTGTCGTTTACAAAAATCCCATCTTTAGGCCTATTTGATCCAACAAGCTCTGATTTCATATGAAGCATGAGACTCGTTTCTGCCAAAGCAGCATGTAAACCTTCTTCTACTTCACTGTTCGGCAGTAGATCTTTTAATTCATCAACACCATTCCAGAGGAAACAGGGAAGAACAGCCATCGAAGAACATTGAACACGTAACTGCCTTGCAATAGCTTGCAAAAGCCCAATCTGACCTCCATGTGCATTAAAAAAAATTAATCTTTTAAATCCCATAGCAGCAAGTTGTTCACCAATCTCACTAACAAGTTGAAGCATTACATCAGCAGACAAAGAAATTGTGCCTGGGAATGAAGCGTGTTCTGGAGAAAAACCCATTACCTGAGAAGGTAATCTCCAAATAGGGAAAGTGCTAGGTAAGCGGTTTAAAACTTCAATAACAATATTTTCCGCAAAAAAAGTATCAGTTATTAAAGGAAGATGAGGGCCATGTTGTTCAATAGCACCAAATGGCCAGACAAGTGTAGAACCCTTTTGAGAAGCTGATTCCGAGGCTTTCTCCCAAGTGAAATAATCTAATCTTCGTGAATCAGAACTAATAGACATTTCCTATTCTCCTAGAAACAACTGAACTTTGCCTGTAAGAATGAATCATTGATGAGCTTGTTGGCCCAATGGCCGAATCAAAACCAAACCAACCAAAAAAACCAAATCCTCCAAGAGCAGCTGCAAAGGAGCCTAGAAAGCCTTTGCAAGTAATGCATATTAGTAGGAAGAATGAAAAGGAATCAGAAGATACAGCCAATAGAGCACCATTAAACGGCAATCAAAAGGATGATGAAGGAAACAAGAATGTTGTTACATCACCTATAAAGCCAATTTCATCTGAGGGAAGAAACTCTGAAGGAAAGACTGATCATCCCCAGGATGATGAAATAACAATGTCTGAGCTTCTTGATCGAGGGGAATCAAATGATGAGATTATTCATAATCAAATTATTTCTTCCCAACAAGAGAACTCTCTTTCATTTTCCGAGAGAATTGTTGATGAATTTGATTTTGATGAAGACGAATTTCTAGCAGCCCTAGATGAAAATCAACCTATTGGCAATACGGGTGAGATTGCGAAAGGGAAAGTTATTGGCGTTGAAAGTGATGGGGTTTATGTAGATATAGGTGGAAAGGCGCCAGGGTTTATGCCCAAAAACGAATGTGGTCTTGGCGTAATAACTAACATTAAAGAACGTTTTCCAAAAGACTTAGAAGTTGAGGTTCTTGTTACTAGAGAGCAAAATGCCGATGGGATGGTTACAATTAGCTGCAGAGCATTAGAGCTACGTAAGAGTTGGGAGAAAGTACAAAAACTTGAAAAAGAAGGGGTTGTAGTTCAGGTCAAAATAAATGGCTTTAATCGCGGCGGAGTTACTTGTGATTTAGAAGGCTTAAGAGGATTTATTCCTCGTTCTCAATTAGAGAATGGAGAAAACCATGAAACTCTTGTAGGAAAAACTCTTGGGACTTCTTTCCTAGAAGTAAATCCAGATACTCGCAAACTAGTTCTCTCAGAAAAGAAAGCAGCTATTGCTAGAAGATTTGCAGAACTTGAGATAGGCCAACTGGTTGAAGGGAAAGTCGTAGCAGTTAAACCTTATGGATTTTTTGTAGATCTAGGAGGAATAAGTGGCCTCTTACATCAAACAGTAATAACAAATGGAAGCCTAAGGTCACTTACAGAAATTTTTAAACAAGGAGATCTATTAAAAGCGTTGATAACTGATCTAGATCCAAAAAGAGGAAGAATAGCCTTAAATACAGCACTTCTTGAAGGTCCGCCAGGTGAATTACTTATTGACAAAGGAAAAGTGATGGATGAAGCCAAAGAACGAGCTATAAAAGCCCAAAGTATTCTCAAGACTAAACAAGAAAACACTAATAATGACAACCTTTAATCAAAATAATAGTTCTGAACAAACTCAAAACCTCTTTAAGAAAGTGGCAGATTGGGAAATCGACTTCTATTCCCGTCCAATCCTCGAGGCAGATGGCAAAAAACGATGGGAATTACTTATTTCAAGTTCTGAAAGGTTTTTAAAAGAAACTCCTTTTAGATGGGAGAAGAAGTGCTCTGCGGGAGAAGTAAATTCAGTCTGGCTTTCGAACGCATTAAAAGAAGCTCTCCTTGAGGCAAAGAAACAAGGCTGGGAGGAACCCAACAGAATTCGTTTCTGGCGACCATCGATGAAAACAATTATTAAACGTGCAGCAGAGAATTTAGGACTTGATGCAATTTCAAGCAGAAGAACTTACTCACTTATGGACTGGATCATCCAACGAGAAAAAGAGTTTTACCCTAATCAGGAAGGCTATATTGCTGGTCCTCTAGCGCCTGCTTCATCTCCAATTATTAATCAGTCAATTCCACTGCCTGAAGCAATACAAGGTGATGCTTTGGCATTTGCAAGGATAACTACTGAAGCTTGTCGACAAGCCAATCAATGGCCTATGGAGTTCAATGGCCTGATACCTATCAAAGAATCAATTAATCAAGAGACTTTTATTCCAGGCATTCGACTATTTAGCAGAAATCGTTCTCTTGCCTTGGCAGCTTGGTTAGGAAGCCTTGAACCAGTTAAACTTGTAATAGAAGGAGAACAATTGGTCCTTGAAGCTGGGCAAGATGAAAGATGGTTAGTTACTGATCTGGACAAAAAAACTGCGGCTTTTGCTAAAGAACAGTTTGAATTATCTATTAAGAAAGCCGATGGGCTTCAATTTATTTCAGTACAAGCAACACCAGAAGAACAGAAGTTCACAGGGTTCTGGATGTTAAAAGATTTAATTGAAAATTAATAATTAATAGGCACTGATCACTAATAAAATTGAGAAACAAGGGACTGTATCGGAGAATATATTCAGACATTTGGACTATAAGTTCAGACCAAAAATATATTCAGTCGAATCTTTTATTAAGCCATGGCTTTAAGCATGCTTTCTTTACAAGAAAAACAGATAGCGAATTACCTCAAGATTTAAAAAAAGATATTTTTTCAGATTGTAGTATTCATATTTTAAATCAAATACATAGTGACATTGTTATAGAAGCATCTAATGCTAATTTTCCTCCTTGGCCTGAAGCAGATGGACTACTTAGTAATAAAATTAATATTAACAGAGCTCAAAGTCTCTGGATTTATTCAGCAGATTGTATACCCATACTATTTGCAGATATTAAGACAGGGAAAGTCGCTGCAGTTCATGCAGGATGGAGAGGAATTGCTAAAAATATAATCCGAGAAACTATCAAAAAGCTCGAACAACATAGAACAAGTAGACGCGATCTGATAATAGTTTTGGGACCTGCCATAAGCCCTCAAAAATATGAAGTAGAATTATCAGTAGGATTAAACATATATAATGGGATGATAAGAGATAAGAAAGTGATAAGTTTAAGTAACGAAAGTAAAATAGATGAATTAATGAATCTCCTTATCATAAGGAAAACCCTTATAAAAAATAAGATACTTTTAGATATTAGGCAAGCAGCTTATATAGAATTAATAAATGAAGGCATAAATAAACATCAGATTAGTCTAAATAATCTTTGCACATTTTCGGAGGAATCACTATTCTTTTCACGTAGAAGAGATGGTGGCAAATTATTTCAATGGACTGGTATTCAATCAAGAGATAATTATAAAAATCATCGCGTCAGCAATTACTACTAGCCAATTCCTCAAAGACAAGTTCCTTAGTTATATCAATATCACTACCAATAGGTATCACCTTAGCAATTAGGGTCCCATCATCAGAACCTCTTGGTTGCAAATTAACCTTAGAACGTCGTGGAAGTTTATATTTAAGCCATGAAAGAACCTCCTTCTCTTTAGATGGTTCTACCTCAAGACAAGCAATTCTAACTGTATAATTACGATTATTATCTCCAATTTGCAAAGTAGAGTAGTTACTTATCTGCA
>CACILY010000022.1 GCA_902587615.1 uncultured Prochlorococcus sp. | reverse complement strand
CATAGATAAGGAACCAAACGATCCGTCTGAAAGTCCTTCATCTATGGCTGTGACCGATTCATGAGCAATTTTTTTATTTAATTTATCTGAGAAAGGACTAGTGCCTCTTTCTATTTGTGTTGTTTCAAGAAGGTGACCACAGGCTTCGTGGAAAATTACACCTCCAAATTTATTAGCTAACACTACGGGTATCTGTCCTGCTTCTACATAATCTGCATAGAGCATTTTATGTGCACTTTCACAGACGTCCTTCGCGCTACTTTCTCCATTCCATTCTCTTAAATCATTAGGTTTTCCAGAAGTTCCATATCTTCTACCAATACTCGATCTATTTCCTTTGTCAGAAGACAATAAATTTAATCCTAGAGTTTGATGTAAACGGATATCTCTGCCAAATGTTCCATCGGATGCTGCAACAAGTACTTCCTGTATCGATCTTGAATAACTTCCTCTTCTGACTTGAATGTGTTTTCCATAGTTCTGAAGTTGAAAAGTACCATCTAGCAATTTTTCACAACTTTCGTTTATTTTCGGAACCTCTTCGTACCATCTATTTTTATTGATTCCATAGTCATTTAAAGAATCTAAACCTTCATATTTAGATGACGATGATAAATTCACATCTAAACCAAGCATTCCTAATGCTTGGTTTAGTGCATTTCTTAAGCCCGTTTCTGACAGATCATTGGTACTGACAAATCCATCTCTTAAACCCTTAAAAACTCTTATACCAGCCCCTATTCCAAAAGCAGGACTAACTGAGGTAATAAGGTCCTGTTCGGCTAGAACTCCAAGGTGGTCACTTCTTTCTAAGAAGACTTCTATAAAATCTGCACCTGACTTCATTCCATAACTTAAAAGAGATTCGAGGTTCAAACGCCAAAGATCACTTGGAAAATCATAGGAATTAGTAGGATGGTTTATCTGTTCTGTGGTCGCTATCAAAATTTCTAGAAGTTATTTTATTGATTATTACATTTTTTCTCCTTATTGGTGGGTTGAGCTCATTTAATTTTTATAAAATTAGAAAAGTAATCAATTCTATTAATATATCTGATTCTCATTATATATATTGATTATATGCAAATTATAATTAAATATAATGCAAAGCATTTGAGTCTTGCTGTAAATATTCTCAAACTAAAATAATCATTGTGTACAATATTAGTTGTCGGCCAACCACTTTTGTCCATTAAGTCTTTGTAAGAGTCTTGAAACTAATAAAGGAAGTGTTGTCTTTCTTTCGTCTATTAGGAATGATTCAATTAAACTTGCTTCTGTTACACGCTCGGCTAGAGCGATAGTTTTTTGAGAAGTAATTTTTGGTTCGTTAAAACAAAGCCATATCCTTCTTCCTTGACTAATTTCTAAATAGATAAACCAACAATTACCACCAGTAACTGGTCTTTCACCTTCTTTTAATGATATTTCCGTTACTTCTACACCTTTGTCTTTTAGTTGTTTTGTTAAGGTTGGAATCATGTGATCATTTATAAATTCTTCAAAAGGTTTATCCTCCAGTTTCGGAGGTTTAATGATCTTTTTTGGTGTAGTTGAGGAATCTTGAGGATCTATATTCGATGTTTTAGCATTTGTCAAAGGCTCAGAACCAGCTGGAGTATTTAAATTTTCAGACAATTTCTTATGGCATCAATATCAATATATAAGAAATTTAAATTAAATTGATTAAATGTTTTTGGTTATTGATAAAACTACCAATTCTCCAGATCTAAACCACCCCAGCCATCCTCATCATAAGCCATTACATTATTCTTATGATATTTAACTTCATTTCTTATGTTGCTAGGTGAAATCTCACTCAGTTCAACTTCATTATTAGTGGGTTTTTGGATAACTCTATAAGGGATTGTTATTGTAGGAGTAGGGTCTCTTGGGTCTCTCTCTATGTATTGATTCGTTTTTGAATAATTATTGAAGTCTTCCTTAGTTGCATCATTAACAAAAGGTTCATCATAGATTTGATCGTTATTATCGTTGTTTTCATTGTTTTTGTTATATATAATCTTATTTCGTAACTTGGGACTATTCATATTGAGTGAAAGTACATTCAAACTACCACAAAAGTAACCAAGAGCTGTACTTGATAGTATTAAATATCCGATACTAACTTGGGGAGAAACCCATGTAAGAAGTCTTATCTTTGCTTGATTTCTAAAATTTAATAAGGCTATTATTAGAAGAAATATTATAGGAGATATTGTAATTAATATGGCGAATTTCCTAATAGATTTCATATCACTAACCTTTCCATCTATTCATTGGAGCTAAGTCATCTATAAAGGAATCGAATAGTCTAATCACTAGAAAATCAATCATTTCATCTAAATTCTGTGGATTTGTATACCAAGCTGGAATTGGAGGTACTATTCGAACGCCCGATTGAGCTAATGCGGTCATGTTCTTGAGGTGGATTAAATTAAAAGGTGATTCTCTTGGCGCTAATATTAATGTTCGGGATTCCTTTAAATGAACATCAGCACAACGTTCAATTAAATCTAATGAATAACCAGATGCAATCCTACCCAATGTTCCCATAGTACATGGAACAATAACCATACCTTTAGTCCTATAACTACCACTTGCAATATCTGCTGAATGATTGTCCCATTTATAACATCTTAATTCACCAGTATTGACACTAAGATAATCACGCCAGAATAATTCTTGTTTTAATTGATCTATGGGTATGTTTATATTCCTTTCCGCAGATGATACTTTATAAGCACCCTTACTCAATATTAGACAAACTTTATAACCTTTACTTAGGAGTAGTTTTAGAGATCTCTCTCCTAAGGGAAGTGCTGAAGCTCCTGTTATTGCAAGTACTATTGGATCCATATTTTTTCTAATCCTTATCGTTGCTCTGTTTTGATTCAGATACGTTACTGATCACATTATTATTTGAATTAATAACATCAAGGTCAATTTGATTTTTCAGAACATCAACTTTGTTTATTTTTACAATAACTTTATCTCCTAATTGATAGGTACGTTTGTTCTTCCTTCCAATTAATAAATTTTGTCTTGATCTATATTCATACCAATCATCCTGCAATGAACTTACATGTACTAATCCATCAATCATTAGAGGCGGTATCTCTGCAAAAAATCCATAACTCTGAACTCCTGTAATCGTAGCCTCAACATCCTTTCCAACGATTTTCTCTGCTTCTCTGGATATAACTATCGATCTAATATTATTTTTAAGGGATTTTGTCTGTATTCTCTTTTTATTGAAGTTATTAACAGTCTTATTATTAACAATTGATTGAATATGATCTAATATTGATTTTGAGAATAGAGGCCAACCTAATTGGTCTGAAATATCCTTTAGACCTAAATCTAAGAGTAATTTACTCCTATTATTTTCTTTACATTTTCCATCTCTTAATAACATAACAAGTAAATTTTGATTGATAATATCAAGATAATTTAAGGTTGGACAACACCATGGTGAATCAAACTCTTCATTATTATATTTCGTATCAAGAAGATCTTCAGTGCATAGTGATGTTCTTAGTTTCTTATCTTTTATTATATTTTTTACAAGCTTATGTAGTAATGGTTCATTGGGGTTCTCTTTGAACTGATTGAGTAATTCATTAGTATCAAGCAATCCATCTTCATTTAATTTCAGGTTCATATTTAAAGATAATGAAGCCTTGATTACATCATTTAGGTTATTTTCTTCTATTTCTTCCTTGTAGGTACTGATAGTCGGTATTTTTAGTGAGATAGAATGTTCATACCAACATCTGTTCGCCAAATCAACAAAAAGATTTAATATTGACTGTGGATCATTTGTATTTAATGAATTTTTCCAACCATAAAATGATCTACCTGGATATTCCCATAACATTTCAGATAGTTGTTCTAACTTAGGAATAGGTAGATTTAATTGAATTGTTGAATTTTTATTTCCACATTCGTTTATTTGTTTGGCACAGTACAATATTGATTCTATTTGTGTGATGTACTCTTTAATTGTCTTCAACGATTGTGGGATTGTTCTTGATCTCTGAGTTCTTTTATTTATAGACTCAAGATGTTTAGGGTTTATTACAGCAACTGGTTTTATCTTAGTTAGATGAAAATTCCAACTCTTTAGCTCTCCTTCTTTATTAATGCTCATACAAATACTTACAGCGTCATTTTCTTTATTTATCTCAAACGAACTAGCTTCTTTTAGTTGTTTACTAAGTAATGGCCGCCATTGATTACCTAAACATATTGCTTCAGAACGATCTGATAACCAATTATCTATCTTAGTGCCATGATTAAATCTTTCAGATACAGCCTGAGAATGAAGCCACACTTTCATACCTCCATCTTCTGGGACTATATGGAGTGCCGGTAAATTAGGCGCGTCTTTATGTTCCCAACTCTGTAATAATAAGGAGGGTTGACTTGTTAAATCTAATCTTTGCTTATTGTATGGTTCTTTCAGAGAAATCCTTGGGGATTCAATGTCATTTTGAAGATTGCTTTTGGTTAAAACTATATCTAAATCTCCTTTCATTCCTCCGTCAAGAGGAAGCTTTCTAATCACTTGACCAGATGCATAAATTTGACCGATTGGATATTTAGTAACTTTTATTTCTACAATATTCTGTTCTAATTCTTCTGAATAATATTCTAAGTCTCTTTTCTCTAACTCTATATGGGATAATATTCTGTCGTCCAAAGGTACAGCGATTAAATTATCATCCTCTTTAAAAAGAACTGAAATAACATTTGTAGTATTCCTGTCAAGTATGCACTGAATAATACCTTCAGGAGATCTTCTTTTTACACCTTCTTTTGTTAATTTGACTATTACATTATCTCCATGCCATGCATTATTCAGGTGATGATCTCTGATGTATATATCATCATCAGAACCCTCTCTTACCGCAAAACAATAACCTTTACTACTACATCTAATTCGAGCCTTAACATTAATCGGCGAAGCAATTGATCTAATATGATTCGATTCGTCAATATCAAGTATATCTAATTTCTTTAGTGCTGTAAGAGCAATATTTAGTTGACCTTTATCTGCTTTTTTCGTTACTTTTAATAATTTTTCTAAAGTCTTTAGTTCAGTTGGGACCTCATTGGACAGAACATCTAGAATTTTGGAAGCTGATATCATGATTTTAGTTGTATCTATCCATTATAAAGTTTTATTTAATCACTTTTCAAGTTACTTTCATTCCGTAAGGAAGTCCATATGATGGATGCTCCAATATATAAAAAAACAATTGCAGCAAATGCCTTTAAGAAGGCTTCTGGAACAATTTCTGATATTGATCCGCCAGCAAGTGCTCCTAATAAACTCGTTAAGATAAGAGCAGTTGATGACCCAAGAAAAACAGCCAAGGGTTTGTCAGTCGATCCACTTAAAGCCAATGTAGCCAGTTGAGTTTTATCTCCTAGTTCTGCAATAAATACAGTCGTAAACACAGTAATTAATAGAGTTAATTCCATTTATTTAATTATTGGCGAGGTGAAGCCCTGGAATGATTGAAGCCCTAGCCAGATTCCTAGGCCTATCATTATGTACCCTGAAATTAGATTAAAGCTAACATTAGGGAATGTTTTAGAAAGCCATTTCCCTAATATAACTACAACAAGTGTTGAGCAAATTAATGCTAATGCAGATCCTAGAAAAACGATGATGGGCCGGCCTGATTGAGCAGAAAGTAATAATGTAGCTATTTGCGTCTTGTCTCCTAGTTCAGCTATGAATAAACTAATAAATGTTGAAAGAAAAATTCTAATAAATCCATTAGAAGTATTTCCAGTATTTACTTCTTTATTGCTTTCTGAATTTACTGGCAAGTTAGCCATCATTAATTAAGGTGATCTTAATCTGGTTACGATTTAGAAAATACAGATCTGATCATAATACATAACAGATCTTCATTGCAAAGTTGATCTTTATTAGTTTATTTAAGTGTATGGTTGACTAATCTATATACAATTATCTTTGAACAGCTAAAACACGTATTTGAGTTAATTAACACGTAGAGCAAACGAGTGTAGATAACCCAGTCTTATGCTAACTCTATTCAGTATAACCCTACCTTATGACCGTCTCGATTTGTTGACTATGCCTTAATGAAATTTCATTTCTGGCACTTTTTTTAGTAAAATCACTAAAGTTAGATTTTGATTATGGGCAACCTTATCCCTCTAGTGGCAGTAGTGCTGGCCGGACCAGCTATTATCGCTTTAATTTTCTATAGAAGATAAATTAAATCCAATTAACAAATTTTCCTCTCAGATATATTCATCCTTGAGCCCCAAGGATAATTTTGCAATAGAAAATAACTGATCTAAATATTTTAAACTAATACCTTGATGAGCAAATTCATTTTTGTATGAATCTGACTTAACAATTTTTCCTAACTCGTTTTTTATTATAATCTCTTTTGACGAATTACAGAAATAAGTTAAATACTTTCTATTCTTTACTGAGAAGGATATAAGATCTGAGCTTTCTTTAGTATTTATAATTGATAATTGTAATTTTTCCTTCCCTTTCCAGTTATTAACTTCTAGGTGAAAACATATATCAATGTAGGAATTTATAAGGTAATCATACTCAGAATTCCAGTGAATAGCATCAATAGTTATTTCATCCTGAATTAAATTAAGTTTTACATGATCTCCTTTCATCTTAAATAAGCTCACTACTTTACATTTTCTACTCCAGAAGATTGGTTTTGGATTATCTACTCCAAATGGTGCAAGAGTGTTTAGAGAGTCTATTAAATCTTGATTTATATCGGTAAAATTTAATAAAACCTCTGGTTCTATTCGTGGGATAAAATCTTGTACTTTCAGGTTCTTTGTAAGGCTTGCTAATTTGGTTCTTAACTTTGTGATATTTTCATATTTGATTGTGAAACCGGCTGCAGCCTTATGGCCACCATAAGAATCAAGAATTTCTGAGCATTGTGAAATCGTTTTGATTAAATCGAATTGTTTTGGTGCTCTAGCTGATCCTCTTAATGTATCATCATTAGCCTTGGCTAATACTGCAACAGGCCTATTATAATAATTCATAAGTTTAGATGCTATTAAGCCTATTACCCCTATATGCCAATCAGCCTTGTATGCGACAAGAAAAAATGGAATACCATTAGAACTATCGTTGATTATTGATACTGCTTCTAATTCACTACGATTAGTTAGATTCTTCCTATTGAGATTGGTTTGATTACATTTAGTCGCATATTCTTGAGCTTTTGTCTCATTATTTTCGGTTAACATGTTTACAACTATATAAGGATCATCTAGACGTCCTATGGCGTTTATCCTTGGTGCAATCTTAAAACCTACATCTTCCGCAGTGATCTTTGAGTAAGTTATTCCTGATGTTTTTATAAGTGTACTTAGACCGATTGATTTAGTATAACTTATTCTCGGCAATCCCTTCTTTAAAAGATATCTATTAGCACCTTTTAGCGGGGCCATATCAGCTATTGTTCCAATGCAAAAATAATCTAGTGAATTTTCAACTAGAAAAGGATTGTCTACTTCTTTAGACAAAGCTAAAGCAATTAAATATGCTATACCTACGCCTGCTAAATATTTATAAGGGGAATCATGTGGTGTTTTATGGGGATGAATTAATGCATAAATCTTAGGTAGATCTTTAGGTATTGTATGATGATCAGATATTATTAAGTCTATCTGATAATTATTTGCTAGTTTTATAGCCTCAATTGCTGAAACACCATTATCGACTGTAATTATTACTTTGACTCCATCCTTTTTTAGTTTCTTAACTGTCTCTATATTTAAACCGTAACCATCAGTAAATCTATTTGGTATTGAAGGCACTACGTTAACATTAAATCTTTCTAGGCATTCAGTTAAAAGAACTGTACTTGTCATTCCATCAGCATCATAATCTCCACAGACAGCGACTTTTTCCTGTGATTTACTTGCTGCTATTAGCCTTTCAATAACTTTTTCTAATTCTGTAAAATGTTCTCTTGCCTCAGGTAGATCAGATGGGCTTATAAATTGATTAATTTCTTTTATATTTGTTATACCCCTTCGGGCTAAAATAGCGGTAATCTCATCTGGTAATTGAATTTTAGCTAAATCTCTTCTTAAAATTGGAATAGGTAAAATCCAATTTAATTCTGGAGCATTTAGATTCGACAAATTACCCTAATCTTTTTTAATTGTAATTTAAAAAATGTCTATCAATAAATTGACGACGGTTTTTTGGGATTTAGATGGAACGATAGCAGATACTGAGATGTTTGGACATAGATTGGCATTTAATAAGGCTTTCCAAAATTTTGGATTGGACTGGAACTGGGATATGGGTTTATACAAAAACTTACTATCTATCTCAGGTGGTAAGAGACGTATTGAATATTTTGCGAGAAAAAATCAAAATTCTTTAACTCTGTCAGATATTCAGACCATTCACGGTTTAAAACAAAATCTATATGTCGAATTACTAGAAGAGAAACCTATACCACTTAGGAATGGTGTCTTTAGGCTTTTAAATGAATTGAAAAATAATAATGTTAATCAATGGTTGGTGACAACTAGTGGAATAAAAGCTGTACAAGCTCTTTTGAAGAAAAGTCTTATCTCCTATAATGACATTTTCAAAGGAATAATAACATTTGAGGATGTTTTAAATCATAAGCCACATCCTGAGGCTTATTTAGAAGCGATCAATCGTTCCAGAGAAGATCCAAATTCAATTCTCGTTATAGAGGATTCCTTAATTGGGTTGAAGTCTTCTACAGCAGCAGATTTACACTGCTTAGTTACTATGACCTCTTGGAATTTAAATAACTTTAATAAGTCTGACTTTTCTGCAGCAAAATCAGTAGTTGACACCTTAGGCGATGAGAATCAAACAGTTAATGCTTTATATGGACTAAAGCCTAAATTACCCTATATTGATTTTCACTATCTTATGGAATTAATCAACTAATATAAATGTCTCCTCAGAATACACGTCTTCAAAATATAGTCAGCAAGATTTCAACTTCACTGTCGAGTCCATTCACTGGTCCATGGAAAAGAAGATCTATCGGGATTATCTCTCTATTATCTGGTTATTGGCTTTCATCTAATCTGGCTTCTTATTTTGTAAATAAACAAGGTCAACGGCTATGGGTTTTAATCATCATGTTGCTAATAATTGAATTATTAGTACGGTTACGTTCTAATCAGAGACTCTTTAATTCTTCTTTTCAATCGTTTGCTATTGATAATATTAGGATTGGTTCAACTTATGCAATTGTGCTAGAGGCTTTTAAACTTGGCTCTTAATTTATAGTTTACTGTAACTTACTCTTCCTCTTCACTTTCCTCTTGAATTGGATAAACGAAGCCTTGAGCTCTACCTGTTAGAACTGATTTACCAATGGACATTGCCTTTTGGGCTGCTACAGCTGCTTTAGATTTCCAAACTGCGTGTCTTTGATTCCTTTTACCCTTTGAGGTTTTTTTCTTTGGTACTGCCATTTCCGAATCTCATGTTAACCTTTATTTTCCTCTATGGTTAGCAATGCGTCAAATAACTGGGGCTTCTAAAGCATTTTTAATGATGGATTGCCTAATAATGATGTTTAAAATCGTAAAATAATCTATATTATTAATAACAAATGTCGTCCAGTTATACAAATTTAATAAACAATATTAACAATGGTTATGTCGAATCAATAATATTAATACCTGCAAGGAGACAGGTTTTTGTTTATTACCAAGATGGTTCTACAGAATTGATTCCGATCTTTTATAACGATCAAAAATTACTTAGAACAGCTCAGGATAACAATACTCCTTTAACGGTTAGGGATATTAGGGGAGAAGAAGCGCTAGCTAAATTTGCTGGTAATGTTGGATTATTTCTTATATTTATAATTGGTATTACTTTCTTGATAAGACGATCAACAAAAGTTCTAAATAACACATTTAATATTAGAGAACTTTCAACTTCAACTAAATCAGAGAATAATATTCCAACTAGATTTGATGATGTTGCAGGGCTCAGGGAGGAGAAAGAGGAATTACAGGAGATTGTAAAATTCTTAAAACAACCAGAAAAGTTAATACAACTAGGAGCAAAGATTCCTAAGGGTGTCTTGCTAATAGGTCCTCCTGGTACTGGTAAAACTCTTTTAGCAAAAGCTATAGCTGGAGAGGCTCAAGTCCCATTTTTCTCTATTTCAGCATCGGAATTTGTAGAACTTTTTGTAGGTGTTGGTGCAAGTAGAGTTAGAGATCTTTTTATGAAGGCGAAAGCACAATCTCCGTGCATAGTGTTTATTGATGAAATTGATTCTATAGGCCGTCAAAGAGGATCAGGTATTGGATTCGGAAACGATGAAAGAGAACAAACTCTTAATCAATTACTGACTGAAATGGACGGATTTAACGATAATTCTGGCGTTATAGTTCTAGCGGCAACAAACAGACCAGACGTACTGGACTCAGCTCTACTTCGACCAGGTAGATTTGATAGAAATATATTTATCTCGTTACCAGATAGAAATGGCCGAAAGGACATCTTGGCTGTTCACTCAAGACCATTGCCTATGTCAAACGACATTTCTCTAACTGAGTGGTCGAAAAGAACGATAGGATTTTCTGGGGCTGATTTATATAATCTTTTAAATGAATCTGCGATAATTACTGCACGGAATAATCAAAAGCTCATAACAAATAAATACATAGATGAGGCTTTTGAGAAAGTTACAATGGGACTTTCATGTAAGACACTCTCTGATGATTATCAAAAAAGAGTATATGCATATCAGCAGGTCGGCAGAGCATTAGTATCTCTTTTAATATCATTTCCAGAAAAATTTGATTTAGTTACGATTATTCCACGGGTTAGCCAGCGCTGTGGTTTTACTAGATTCACTCCGTCAGATGATCTCGAGGATGGTCTCTTATCAAGGTCCTACCTTATTTCTAAATTGATCGTATTATTAGGCTCTCGAGCCGCCGAAGTAATCGTGTATGGCAATCAAGAATTAACTCAGGGCTCCTCTAATGACTTATCCGAGGTTGCTCAATTATCAAGAGAGATGGTCGTCAGATATGGTTTTTCAAAATTAGGACCTATGAATTTCGAATCATCAAACAACGATCTCTTGTTAGGGAGATCAATAATGACAAGCAAAAATCGATTTTCACAAACTACTAGCAGATCTATTGACAAAGAGGTAATCATGCTTGCTAAACATTCCTTGAATAAAGCTATTTCCCTGATTAAGGATTACAGATATGAAATGGATATGATAGTTGACATATTGATTGACGAAGAAACTATTACATATGAAAAATTTACTTCTTTATTAACACTCTATAAAACAACAGATAAGAACATGATAAATGATACATAAGTATTTAAATAAATTATTTTCAGTGCAGTTAACGTTTAATTGTATACCTTTTATATTAAGTTATTTCTTTGGAAGAATCTCTGTTGAATGGTATTTGTTGTCTAGGTTTAATACTACATATACTAGTATTTATAAACACTTGTGGATTAATAATGGTTATATTATAGCAGCAATAGTTGTTCTTACCTTTTACAAAAATATTAAGAACTTTGAGCTAATTAATGTCTCAAGAAGTAGTAATAATACGATATCTGGTTGGAATTATTTATTTGCATTGGTTATTTATTCATTAGGATCATTTCTTATTTTGATATTTTTTCTAAAACTAAACTACTTTTTGGTAAATGGAGATTTTGATATAGGTAGAATTTTTATAATAAATCTACTGCCATCGCCAAATTTATTAAAATATTTCTTTTTTTATATTATACTTTTATTCATTTTTCAAATAACTAAATTAAAATTTACTATTATCAAATCACTCACAGATATTCTTTTATTCTATTCAATAGGCAGATTATGGTCCTTAAATGAACTGTTTAGCTCAAATTTACACGGCAGCTTTTTCGAAGAAGCAAGTATTAAAGAGGTAATACTAATATTCACGGTTGTATCACTTTACCTTATAAACAAGATTTCATTATTTTTACTTGAATTTCATTTAGGTAATAATAATATTTCAGATTGGAAATCTATTAACTTATCGTCTATAGAGTTTAATAAGTTATTGTCATTGTTTTATCTTTTACCAATTACTTTCTTCTATTTATTAGCTTTATATAATTAGGGGATTATATATTATATAGAGGAGAAATACTCCTTACTTCCTTTTGGATCTTCTAGCATTGTCTTGTCTCCAGGAGTCCAGTTTGCAGGACAAACTTCATCTGGATTTGCTTCTACATATTGGTAAGCTTGTAATACTCTTAGAGTTTCGTCGACATTTCTACCAACAGGAGCCTTGTTGATAGTGCAATGCATAATAATTCCCTTAGGATTAATTATAAATAGTCCTCTATCAGCCTCTCCATCTTCATTTAGTACATTATATGAGGTACAAATCTCTCGTTTTAAATCTGCAACTAGTGGATAATTTATGTCTCCAATTCCACCTTCGTTTCTAGGAGTTTGTATCCACGCTAGGTGGGAGTATTTACTGTCGACGGAAACACCTAGAATCTCGGTATTCTTGTTTGAAAAATCTGAATATCTGTCACTAAACGCGGTTATTTCAGTTGGACATACAAAAGTAAAGTCCAGTGGATAAAAGAAGAGGACAACATACTTTCCTTTATATTGAGAGAGCTTAATTTCTTTAAACTCTTGGTCAACCACTGCTGTGGCTGAAAAATCAGGAGCTTCCTGACCTACTCTCAGGCAATCTATGTGAGTCATGAATCTAAATTGATGTGGATTGAAATTAGTTGTATAGAAAGAACCAATGGTCTTCTCAGATAATTTATCATGTTAAAGACAAAACTATTATAGTGTACAGTTTCTACATACTAACTTGGTATAGTAATTTAATTAAAATCTGTTTAATCTATCATGAATTGGGATATCACCTTATTAAAAAAATATAATTCCACCAGTCATTTTAGGTTGTTGAAGCAACTAAAAAATGATATAAAGCCTCAGAATATAAACAAATCGGTAGATAGTAAAAATAAGGATTAATTCATATATTAGCTGTCAATATTCATAATGTTTAATTAATTTAGGTCTAGTGAGAGCAATTTCAATCTATTGTCTCTAATTATAATTAATGTCAGTGGAGAGACTTGAACTCTCGACCTCAGCGTTATGAATGCTGTGCTCTAACCGGCTGAGCTACACTGACATGTATCAACTATATAATACCATTCTAGGCTTGTTAAATCCTTATGGTATTTCCCATTTCACGTTAAATAGAAATAGCAATGAGTTTAATGCAAACTCAATCAATCAAGGATCCTATTTGTATGGAGGCCTGATAAGACACAATCCCTACAGCAACTGATAAATTGAGACTCCTAACCCCATTAGATCCATCTTTGTCAGCTTTTCCTGGCATTGGTATCTTATACATTGATTTGCACTGACCTTGAATGTTTGGTGGTAGACCTATATCTTCTCTTCCGAAAAGTAGTATATCATCATCTTTAAATTTACTATTGGAGAGTTTTTTTGATGCTGATTTACTAAATCCAATTATATTTCTATTTTTATACTTTTTAGAGAAGCTAGTAAATGAGTTGTGCTCAATTACTTCAACATAAGACCAGTAATCTAATCCTGCCCTTTTAAGGAATTTGTCCTCTAGACTAAATCCTAGGGGATGTATTAAGTCCAATATAATATTAAATGCTGCACATGTCCGAGCTATATTTCCTGTATTTTGAGGAATTCTAGGTTCGAATAGTGCAATATGTAGATTATCATTCATGGAACTTTCGTCGATATTTGATGCAGATTAATAGCTCGTCCTTGCACTACTAGCCAACTACAACATGAAATTAATTCAAGAGATTGAGCAAGAGATCCTAGGCGATCTCTAAAAATGTTACCTGAATATGTCTCAGGCACGGGAGACCAACCAGTTTCCTCAATAACAATAACAATATAATTTGGAAGTTTCTTCAGTGCTTTTAATAGATTTAGTTCGGTAACTCTCCATTCATTATTCTTTTGTTGAAGATTGTTGTATACAAAGAACCCTAGAGAATCTATTAATATAGATTCCGAGTGATTAATAATTGAGATTGTATCAACTAGGTTTTCCGGGCTTTCGATAATGTTCCAATTGCGTGGCCTCCTTCTTTTATGTTCTTGTATTCTATCGATCCAATCAGGTTGGTCTATAAATGGTGCTGTCGCAATATAAGTTACATTGCTGTGATCCTGAACTAGATACTCTGCCCATTTACTTTTACCTCCTTTACTAGGTCCACTTACTAATACAATATTTGATATAATATTTTCAACTGACTTACTCATCTATTACTAATTAGTTTGTTTGCTATTATAGTATAAATCAAATATCATTATCATTACTTCTTATCTCATTTATAAATTACAAACTTGTATAATAGATTAAATTTATGTTTAATATCTCACAAATAACTATATTTTTTGGAGTATCAATGCTTGTTCTAGCATTAATTAATTCTATTACAGGTGGAATAGTTGCTGATCCACAATTAGAGCGAGCAGAAATTATAGCCTGTTTGTCATCAATAATATTGATTGGCACAGGTATTTGGAGTAATAAAATAGTTCCAACAAAGTTTCCTAAGGCTAATCTCAAAGGAAGGAATGGCTTGTTTATAGAAGATTCTCTCCCTTCTCAAGTTAAAGATGAAATCGCATGGGGTACTCATAATATATTAATTGCTACAGCAGCATCAACTATACTAATATATTTAAATGGTAAGACTATTTTAAGAAGAGGTATTATTAATGATCAACAGTTTAATCCTGATAAGATATGTAAACAGACAAGAGATAAGGGAAAATTATTAAGTCTTGCGAATACTAAAAATTATCCCGGTAGTTTTGAATTTGATTCCGTAGTTGAAAATCTACCATCAGTTCTTATCTACCCTCTATCAACTAAAGGCTTCGTTATTGTTGGAGGTTGGACTCCTCGTTGCTTTACAAATTCGGATGAAATATGGATATCAAATTGGTCTGAACGATTATTAAAATTAATAGAATGAGATCGAACGTTATTGATTTAGATTGATTTTGCTTTCAACTTTATTTAGATCAGAATAAAAGACTAGCTTGTTATTAGATCGATAAAGGATAGCTTTATCTGACATCAGTGAAAAAGCAGGAAGAGTTTTTAATTCGTTATTGAAGTTATATATTTCGTATTTTTTAATTTGGTAAATAGTTATCTGGTTTGAAGTATTATCATAGGTTGCTTTTTGTGCTATTAATTTTGATGAATCAGTTGTTAATTCAATATTACCATCAAGATGTAATCTGTTACGATTAAGATTCCATGTTAACTGATCAGTATATATCTCTGAGTTATTATTTGCTGTTAAATCTTTTAACAGCACTCCTCTCTTAAGAGTTATAATATTTCTGAGCCTATCAAAATATCCTACCTTAGATGATATTGAGTATATTGCTGTATTTTTCCTGTATAAAGTAATCCTTAATTTACTTATATTTATATTAGTATTAGTAGGATCGATTAATGCTTCCTTACTCTTTAGGTTGAATTGTACATTTCCATCCGAATCTAATTGATCCAAATTAAAGTCAATAATGTTGTAGTTTACAGTCTCATTTTCAAATAACTTGGACTTACATCCAACTATTAATTGAAATGGTAGTAACAAGATAATCGTTATCGAGAGTCGTTTTATGTCCCTATAATTCTTCATTGATATCTATCTTGTTCATAACAGGTGTCGGTGTCGGTAAATAAGATCCAGCTTCCAATTTACCCCATAAAAGATCTAGCTTCCATTGAGTATGTTTTGACGTAATTCCAAGTTGGTCTGAAATCCTATTACTTAGATCTGGAAGTATTGGTTTTAATAATATGGATATTATTCGAGTGATCTCAAGTATAGTGTAAAGATCATTAGCGACTGATGGTAAATTCTCCGGATTCTTAATCATCTTCCAAGGTTCACGGTCATTAATATAAGTATTAGATTTGTTTGCTAGTAAAAGGATTACCTCAGATGCATTTTTAAAATCTAGTCTATAGAAAGATTGTTTGTATTCATCTATCAGTGATGAGATACCATTTTTTAAGTTATTATCATAAGAACTCTGTGGCGTTGGTACTTTATTTTGGAACCATTTTCTCGCCATAGTTGATGATCTATTTACAAGATTTCCAATGGTATTAGCTAAATCATTATTTACAATATCGACAAATCTCTGTCTTTGATAATCTCCATCTTTACCAAACTCGATATCTCTTATTAGATACCATCTAACTGCATCTAATCCATATCTATCAATTAATAATTGGGGGTCTAAGACATTCCCTAGGGTCTTTCCCATTTTTTTACCTTCTCTAGTTAAAAAACCGTGTCCGAAAACATTTTTGGGAAGTTCTAGTCCCGCAGACATAAGCATCGCTGGCCAATAAACTGCATGGAACCGAAGAATATCTTTTCCTATAACGTGGGTTGATGCTGGCCAACCTACGAGATTAAGACGATCTATGGATACATCTCCACCATCATCAAGAAGTGCGCTGAGGTATCCAAGTAGAGCATCAAACCATACATAGAAAGTATGATCCGGGTAACCGGGAACAGGGATTCCCCAATCAACATCTACTCTGGATATTGAGAAATCCTTTAGGCCTCCTGAGACAAAATTAACTATTTCATTCTTCCTAGTGATAGGTAATATAAAATCTTCTTTATTTACAAGCTTTTCAATCTTGGTTTGATAATTCGACAAACAAAAGAATAGGTTTTCTTCATCTCTCCATTCTAAATTCTGTTGATGGATTGAACACTTAGGATGTTCTACATCTTTATCAACATCTTTATATTCTTCGCATCCAACGCAATACCATCCTTGTTGTCGTCCCATTTTAATATCTCCAGAGTCACTAACTCTTTTAAAAAATGCCTCTACTAGTGATATATGGCGCCTTGAAGAGGTTCTAATGAATCTATCGTTGCTAATATCCCATTTATCCCAAAGTGTCTTATATATTCCTGAGATATTGTCGCAGTGATCTTGAGGTGGGATATTTTTATTTTGTGCTGTTCTTTGTATTTTGAGACCGTGCTCATCAACTC